>CAKRNI010000124.1 GCA_934370915.1 uncultured Lachnospiraceae bacterium | reverse complement strand
TTCCAGCCCGTTCCGATTCTTAACGGATCAAGCTCCGGTGCAAGTTTTCTCATTTCCTGACTCTTCAGACATTTCATGATATTTCCTTCTTTCTTCGTGGGTGCTGCTTATTATTGAGCGAATGATATATTTTATTGGAACTGTTTTTTCAATTTTGTTCATTCTCTGCGTATCTGCATCTTCCTACTACGCAAAGAATGAAATTACAAGTGCTACGAGGAATCCGGTCACACCGACTAAGGTCTCCATGATGGTCCAGGTTTTCAGGGTCGTCTTCTCGTCGATTCCCACGAGAGATCTTACCAGCCAGAAACCGGAATCATTAAAGTGGGAACATACAGTGGAGCCGCCCGCTACTGCCGCTACGGTACATGCCAGATATAACGGGGACAGCTCGCTGATTCCCGGAAGTGCCGCAACAATACCTGCTGCCATGGTCATGGCAACCGTCGCGGAACCGACACTGATGCGGACAAGGACTGCGATGATAAACGCAAGGACAACGATTGGAAGATTCATGGATGCAACCGCGTTTCCGATCACATTTCCGAGACCGGAGTACTGAAGCACATAGCGGAGTACGCCGCCGCAGGCGGTAACGAGAAGGATGAGACCTGTCGGCTCTAAGGACTTTGTCATAACCTTCTCAAGCTCTTTCATCGTGTAGCCATGCTTTAAGCCGAGACCAAACATGGCAGCCAGAGTCGCGAGTAACAGTGCTACGAACGGCTCACCTAAGAACTCAAAGACCGGAGCAACACCGGCTAATGCCGGAACAACGCCGCAGATGGAGTCCAGAATGATGAGCACTAACGGAATCAGGATGATCCCAACGATCAGCCAGAAGCTCGGAAGCTTGGACTCATCGATCTCTTCCTGATTTGCCACACTCTCCGGTACCGGAACATAAAACTTCTTTCCGCACATGGATCCCCAGACCGGACCGGCTACGATCATCGCGAAAATTCCGCAGAAGATTCCGACTAAGATGACCCAGCCAAGATCTACATTTAACATCGTTGCTACGAGAACCGGACCCGGTGTCGGCGGAATGAACGCATGTCCAACTGCAAGTCCCGCAAGAAGCGGAATCACATAGTGAAGAGAGGAACGCTTTGTCTTCTTTGCAAGGGAGAATGCTAACGGGATCAGAATGATCAGTCCTGCATCGAAGAATACCGGCATCGCGATCACGAGACCTGTGATTCCAAGCGCCCACGCGGCCTTCTCGTCACCGAATTTCTTTACCATCGTGACGGCGATCGTCTGCGCGCCGCCCGAGACCTCCAGGATCGCACCGAACATGGATCCTAAGCCTACAAGCAGGGCAATTCCTTTTAACGTGTTTCCAATTCCATCATTGACTGCCGCGATAATATCTTTCGTCGGCATTCCCGCAAGAAGTCCGATGCTGATCGCTCCGATGAGGATCGCGATCATTGCCTGCACATTGAATTTGATGATCAGGACGAGCAGGATCACAAGACCGATCAGTGCTGCCAGGACAAGGCGGGTCGGGTTGAGTACAACTCCTTCAGACATAGTGGATTTACCTCCCAGTGTATTTGTTTTGGTTGTTCTGCGCAAAGATCCGTATCCTACCCCTGAACTGGACTGCTCTGCGCTTCATGGTTTCATTCCGGAAAAACAGTTTATGTTTTGACTTTCCTGTTTTCCGTTTTTCATCAGACATATCGAGCCGTTTGGTAAGTTTTTTGATGTATTTGTCTGATGTCTTATGTCTATGAGCTTAATCTACCATTTTTCTGTGATATTTGCAATACTTGTCTGATGTATTTTGTCTTTTCTCTTTTTCGCACAAAAAAAGCAGGGGAAAATTGTGCATTATTTTTCCCTGCTCCCTGCCTTCTTATTCTATTCGAATAGCTTCTGACATTTTACTCTCCTACTGCTCTTTCTCCTCTTTTGTCTCGGCCTGCGCCTCATAAGCCGTCCGACGTCTCAAAAGCTCCTGTCTGTTATGTGTCAGATGCATCACCATGGCACACCGCGCCCCTGTGGAATCATGATTTGCGATGGCTTCCGTGATGGCCCGATGGGTCGTGATCGTCTCTGTCCGCAGTGAGCGCCTCGTCAGATTCACGAAGGTATTGATTCCCGAATTGATGATCGGGATCAGGGACTCCATGACCTGATTCTTGCTGCACCGGGCGATCCAGGTGTGAAACTCAATATCCTTCGGCATGTGATCCTTGTCCGCCAGATACAGTTCCTCTGTCTCTTTACACAGCCTCTTTAAAGTCGCGATATCCTCGTCCGTCGCATAAACTGCTGCCTTAGCGGCAATCTCCGGTTCCAAGATCAGACGGACGTCAAAGAGATCCAGCGCCAGCTTAAACCTGTCATGGAGCTTTGCGTTAAGCCTCAACGGGTCATCCTCCGCAGGCGTCAGACTGCTGACATACGTTCCCGCGCCTCTCCGCACCTGCAGAACTCCTTTCGTCACCAGACCTTTTACCGCCTCGCGGATTGTGCTTCGTCCCACCTCAAACATCTCCGCAAGTTCAAACTCGTTCGGAAGCCGGTCTCCCACCTCCAACGGTTTCTCTTTTATATACTCTAAGATCCGGTCCTCGATCTGGCTTCCCAGAAGTTTCCGGTCATCTTTTTTCTTCGTCTCCATAGTTTCCCCCATGTTCTGTTACAAGTTGTCTGATGTCTTTATTATACGGAAGATCGCATATGCTGGCAAGCTGATTTTTCCAAATGACCGCAAATACTGAAAAAAATCCCGCACGCAGTCCGGATATTATCCGGAATCTGCATGCAGGATCAAAATCATCAGACGAAATACGATTTACAGCTCATCCTTCACATACCCGGCCACATTGTAAGCATGGTCGGAGATACGTTCCAGATTGCTTAAAATATCTAAGAACACAACACCGGCGGACGGGTTGCACTCGTTCTTGGAAAGACGCTCGATGTGTTTGTCGCGCATCTCCTCCTCGAGAGTATCCACACGGTCTTCCAGCTTGCTGACCTGACGGATATCCTCCATTTCAGCATCCTGACGGGCAGCGACTGCATGATCCACAGCCCCAATGGCCGCGCTTGAAATCTCTTTGAGGTCCTCGAGACCGGTCTCTGAGAAAGCGAGCCCATGTTCCTTCAGGTACTGTGCCGCCTCCGCGAGGTTTTCCGCATGGTCGCCCACACGTTCTAAATCGCTGATGCTGTAGAAGAGGTTGCTGACCTGAACTTTCTGCTTCTCATTTAAGGACAGGTTGTTGACCTTAATGAGATATTCGGTAAGCTTCTTATTTAAAATATCGATCTCTGTCTCGTTCTTAAAAACCTCATCGAGACATTCATATTTGTTTTCCAGAAGGACGCTTGTTGCAAGCTTTAAGTTTGCAAGGGCCATCTTACCCATATGAACGACTTCCATCACACCGACTTCAAGGGCAAAGGTCGGGGATTTGAAGATACGTTCGTCGAGAACCGGAAGCTCGTCCTCCTTTGTCTCCTTCTGCTCCTCTTCCTCGCCTGTCTCACGGACGATCAGACCGGAGAAGGCAACGAGCTGTTTCGCGAACGGGAATAAGAGCAGGGTGTTCGTCACGTTAAAGAATGTATGGAACACCGAGATCTGGAAGGAATTGATGCTGCTCTGGGCAATATCCGGACGCATCATGGAAATGATATACATACCGATTCCGAATACGATCGCACCGAAGCTGTTGAAGGTCAGATGAATCACGGACGCGCGCTTCGCGTTGCGGCTTGTACCGGCACTGGATAAAAGCGCAGTCAGACATGATCCGATATTCTGTCCAAGGGTAATATAAATCGCGGCATTTGCAGATACCACTCCGCTCATCGCCAGAGTCTGTAAGATACCGACAGAGGCGGTGGAGCTCTGGATGATCGCAGTTACAAGGGCACCGACAAGAATACCGAGGATCGGGTTTCTTCCGAGTACCGCAAACGCCTTCGCAAAGATCGGGGCATCCGTGTACGGTGCTACCGAACCTGACATGAATGTCAGGCCCACAAACAGGAGGCCGACACCGATACAGATCTCACCTGCCAGGCTCTCCTTTTTCTTCTTGGAAAACATCAAAAAGGCGGCACCGATGGCAACTACAAGCGGCGCGAAAAATGACGGCTGAAGAACCTTCATCGCATCCCCCAGAGAGTTTAAGGAAACCATCCATGCGGTGATCGTTGTACCGATGTTCGCGCCCATGATGACCCCGACTGCCTGGGTCAGATTCAAAATTCCGGCGTTTACGAAACCAACGACCATGACGGTTGTGGCTCCGCTGCTATGCAGGATCGCGGTGATCAGAGCGCCGAGACCGACTGCCAGAAGTCTGTTGTCCGTCACCATTCTCAGGAACTTGTTCAGCTTACTTCCCGCCGACTTCTGCATGCCGTCACCCATGATGCTCATACCGTAAAGGAACATGCCCAGACCGCCGAGGAAGCTGAAGATACTTTCCAGATATCCGATATTCATAATGCCTTCTCCATTCTCTTTTGTCGCTGCCTGTTGTCTTAACGCGGCGGCGTGGCAAAAGCGCAGTTTCGATCCGATTCTGCAGGATTTGCCTTCGTGTTCCATCATATCATAGAGCACACGGTTTTTTCAATTATAAATATAATATTTGTAAATTTTAGGTAAAGAATACAAAATGAATTTCGAATTTTTAGTGAATGTCCCGTTACTTCTTCAGAATCTTTATCGCTTTCTTTACATCCTTATGGAAGTCCTCCCATTTCTCCGGATAATCCACAAAATATTTCGGGCAGATCTTTCCCGTCACGTCGTAGTGGCGGATCACGTCATCCGGCTTCAGATCAAATTCCACACAGAGGTACGCGCATAAGTTTACGAGTGTCTGATATGTACTGTCATAAAATTTTCCGGTCTCATCCGGGTGACAGCACTCGATGGAGATTGTGTCACTGTTGCGGTTGTTGGATGCGTAGGCCACCTCATTTAACGGAACGCACTGGACGACCTCACCCTCCAGACCGATCACGAAATGGCTGCTGACAGAGGTGGTCTTCGACCCCGTCTGGTCCTTTAATCCCTCAAAATAATTCCGGTTTTCCAGAGCGGTGCTGCAGGGGTTTGCGACATAGTGGACCACGATTCCATTTACTTTTTCGAGAGGAAGCTGCGGTCTTGAATACTGGTTCGGGGTCAGGAGATTCACGTTCACATACTCCGGCACCGCCACGTCCGCCGGATCCACCTGTTTTCTTCCTGTAAGTCTCTTTGTCACGAGCACAGCTGTTGCGATCACGGCGATTCCGATCACGGCTGTCAGACCGCCTAAGATCATCCGTCGGATCCGCTCCTGTTTCCTTCTTTTTCTCCGGTTTTCTTCCCGACGGATCCTGCGCTCTTCGATATCATCTCTGTATGGCATTGTTCTTTCCTTTCTTCTATATATAGAATTGTGATGTAACTTTTCAGTAAGTCTGCGCACTTGCTGCGCTGACCGTAAGGGAACCTGGGTGGAAGGCAAAAAACCATCGGCACAGCTGATTTGGAATGGATTTTTACGCGTAACCGTGAGGGCACTGAACAGTTACGTTATAAAAGCGTAAAAAGGTTCTTCTCAAATTCAATCAGCCCGTCTTTTTTCATTCTGGAGAGCTCCGCAGACAGGGCGCTCCTGTCCACCGCGAGATAATCCGCGAGCTGCTGGCGGTTAAAGGGGATTCCGAAGGTCTTTTTCTTCTGTTTTTCCGACTCAAAGGACAGGTACGCCATCACCTTTTCCCGGATGGACCTCTGCCCCATGTGGTCGATCTTTCGCGTCAGCATGAGATTTTTCTTCGCCATGATATAGAGAAGGTTGTGGATCAGGCGGTTGTGATGCGAACATGCCGGGGTGCAGACATTTAAGATCCTTCCGATGTCTAAAAATAAGATCCGGCTCTTTTCTGCCGCCACTACATTGACCATCAATGCTTCACCCGGCATACAGGCGTAGGCTTCACCAAAAAGCTCACCGTTTCCCGCATGACCCAGAACCTGCCGGTTTCCCCAGAAATCGTCCCGGGAGATCTCGACGCTTCCGGAGAGGATGAATCCCATGGCGCGGATCTCCGTTCCGGCGAGGAAAATAATATCTCCTTTTTCGTACTTCTTTTCTACTGCGGAGAGACATTTTAAGATACTCTCCTTTTCTTCCGGGTGGATTCCGGCAAAGAGCATGGAATCCGGAATTTCTTCTTTGTGGATCATAGGTTTCCTTTCTTTCACCTGACACGGGCGGCCATTTGTACTTTCCAGTTTCCTTCCTCCATCACGTGCGGTCTGCCTGTTTTCAGGTCTAAATGTACCGCACTGCGGATTTTTTGTTGGAAATACAACATACTTTTTGTCCTCATTGTAGTATATTGACGATACAAAAGTCAATACATGACACTTACAAAATCTGCCACTGTCCGGCTTTTCCGGATGCATGGCAGCAAATACACTGCAATGGAAATCACTGAGACAAGATTTACACATTTTGAAAGGGGAATTTAAATTGAAAAGAACGATCGTAAAAATTGATGAAGAGAAGTGCAACGGCTGCGGAGCATGCGCGGCTGCCTGTCAGGAAGGCGCAATCGCGATGATCGACGGAAAGGCGAAACTGATCCGCGACGATTACTGTGACGGCCTTGGAAACTGTCTTCCGGCCTGTCCGGCGGACGCCATCAGCTTTGAGGAGCGCGAGGCTGCCGCTTATGACCATGAGGCGGTTCTGGCACACATGGCGGCAAGAAAAGCTGCTTCCCTCATGCCGACAGATGCACCAGTCCCGAAGCCGGAATTTACAGGATGTCCAGGAAGCATGAGCCGCACGATCACACATACCTCTGCGCCTGCATCTAACAGCGCAGCGATCCCGGGACATCCTGCGCCCGTCTCCATGGAGAGCAGACTCTCCCAGTGGCCGGTTCAGATCAAGCTTGCCCCGGTCCGTGCCCCGTACTTTGACGGTGCAAAGCTTCTTATCGCGGCAGACTGTACCGCTTACGCATACGGAAACTTCCACAACGATTTCATTGACGGACATGTGACACTGATTGGATGTCCGAAGCTGGATTCCGTAGACTATTCCGAGAAGCTTACAGAGATCATCCGCAATAATGATATCCAGAGCGTGACAGTTGTTCGCATGGAGGTTCCGTGCTGCGGAGGAATCGAGGCGGCTGTGAAGAACGCGCTGATGGCAAGCGGAAAGTTTGTTCCGTGGCAGGTATACACGATCAGCACCGATGGACGGATCTTAAAATAAGATCCCGTCCCTGCCAGTTCTTCCGGAAAATTCCATCGGTATAGCCGATCCGGAATAGATTTTTCCTTGTAACTACGAAGGTACTGAATAGACATTTTTATATTTAAGAAGGGAACCTATATGTCTCTCTCAACTACTACAAACACCTCCGGCCG
>CAKRNI010000123.1 GCA_934370915.1 uncultured Lachnospiraceae bacterium | reverse complement strand
AACTCTGCCGGAGTCATGTAGTCATAATCTTCCGAGAACAGGATTCCTGCCTCCTGCTGATTGCACACAAAGCATGCCGTCCTGCGGAGGAAATCTCTTCTCTCCACTGCGATCGTCATATTTGATACGAGGGCATAGACCTCTTTGTGGTACTTTTCTGCATACATGAAGGTCTTTTTTACGATTTCCTTGTCGGTATCGATCTCGATCGCGATGCTGTCCGCATCCTTAAAGATCTCGTCCCCGTACTCATCTAAGATCTGCTCGATCGGCTTATGATCCGGTCTCTTTGAGATGGATGCCACCACATCGCCCTCATTGTCAAAAACTGCAAGCCAGGTTCCCATGCCGTTCGGAACCTTCCTGATATACTTGGTCTCGACCTTGTGGCGTTTTAATTTCTGGATCACATCCTCACCCATGGCGTTATCGTCCACTGCGCTGATAAAAGTCGGCTGTAATTCAATATTCGCGATATTCTCCGCCACATTTCTCGCAACGCCGCCGTGGATCTGAATCACCGTTCCTGCATTTCTTCCCTGCGGGATATATGGTGATAGGGAATACCCCTTGATGTCAATAAACACGTCACCGATCACTACAATTCCCATCGTACTTCTCCTTTTTCACTTTCCTTTGTCATATGGAATGCCATCTGCCTCCGGCACTCCCGGCCAGCCCGAATATCCTTCTCCGGATATCACTTACCGGTTGTCCGCAGATTACTTCCTGTATTTTGGCTGTCACATTGCCAGCTTTGCTTTTCTTCGCTTTATCCTGTAAAACGCATACTTACCAAGTATAAAAGAGATTTATGAAAATGTAAACAGTGTGATCCATATTCTCCTTGCAAATGACGATAAAGTTTCCGGTCAGCTCGAAAAGATGCTGATGGAGATCCCCTACGCTTCCTTACTTCCGAAGCCGAATAGAACTTCAAAACGAGACATTTATAAAAGAGAAGCAGGGGCAGACGAACCTTCAAAATTCATCTGTCCCTGCTTTTTCATATCATGATTTACCGTTTGCAAGCGCCTGCTCGATCAGGGCATGGAGCGCTTTCGTCTGCTCCGGGGATGTGACCGCGCCTACGATCGGCTGTCCCACGATGTTCCCGTTCTGATCAACGACATAGGTCGTTGGGAATGCGTACAGTCCGGCAGTAAAACGACCGGCATCGCTGTCGGAGTCAAACCAGAGATTCTGATAGGCTGCTCCCTTTTTTGACAGGATCTCCTTCGCCTCGGCAATCGCACCCTCATCGCCGTCCAGCGTAAATGCATTGATCCCTACGACCGCACCGCCCTTTTGCGCCAGCTCCTGATTCAGCGCGTCCAGATCCGCAAGCTCTCCGACACAGGGCTTGCAGGTCGTAAACCAGAAATTCACGACAGTTACGGTATTGCCGGAAAAGAGTTCATTGCTGTTTACATCCTTGCCATCGAGATCCTTTCCCTGAAAGTCTGGGAACTTTTCCTGACCGCTCTCAGCACTTCCCGCCGCAACATTCTCACCTTCCCCCGGCATCTTGACACAATCCGGATATTTCTCCTCCAGAGTCATCAGCTTTTCCTCGATCTCCCGGATCTGTCCCGCTCCGTCATTCAGAATTTTCAACTCATCTGCTGTAAATTGATCCTTTGCAGCTTCGATCGCCTTCAGAAGAAAATCGCCGTAATTATTATTGTCTCCGCTTACCACCTGGTCTTTATCGATCGTCAGGAACAGCTTTTCCCAGAGCGTTGCATTGGCTGACTGAATTTCCTCCTCCTTCTGCATCAGCTTTTGATACAGGTCTGCTGCTTCTTTGGCATCTCCCGGCTCCGCGGACAGTAACGTCCCGCTCTCTGATGTCTGCCCGGAGGCAGTTTCCCTGTTATTTTTTGCTTTCCCGCACGCTGTGAGGCCAAATGCCAGCACAAGAATGAGCAGGAACATTGTCATATTTGATCGTTTCATTTCTTTTCTCCATTTCTGTTTGAGTCGGACGCAAAACCGTAGCAAAAGCTGACGGCGTCCGTGGGACAGGCATTGATACACTTTCCGCATCGGATACATTCCGTGTGATTGGGTGAGCTTGTGACATCAACATCCATCTGACAGACTCTTCTGCATGCTCCGCAGGAGATGCATCTATGTTCATCCACTTTGATCCCCAGCAGGGATACCTTGTTCATCAGCGCATAAAACGCACCGAGGGGACAGATCCATTTGCAGAACGGCCGATAAAACAGCACACTCAAAACAACGACTCCGATCAGGATCATAAGCTTTCCGGTAAACAGATGTCCCAATGCCGACCGAATCCCCGGATTAACGACTGACAAGGGAATTGCCCCCTCTAAAACTCCCTGCGGACAGAGATACTTGCAAAAGAATGGGTCCCCCATTCCCACATCATTTACAACAAGCGCCGGCAGTGCAATCACGGTAAAAAACAACACGGCGTATTTAAGATAAGTCAGGGGCTTAAGCCTTTCCGTAGACAGCTTTTTCCCCGGAATTTTGTGAAGAAGATCCTGCAGCCAGCCAAAGGGGCACAAAAATCCGCATATAAAGCGCCCTAAAAGGACACCAACCAAGATCAGAAATCCGGTTATATAATAAGAAAAGCTGAATTTCGATGAGCCGACCACCGCCTGAAAGGAGCCAATCGGACAGGCACCGGATGCCGCCGGACAGGAATAGCAGTTCAGCCCCGGCACGCAGACTGCCTTTGCCTTTCCCTGATAGATCCCGCCTTTAAAAAAATTCGGCAGGTGAAGGTTCGTAAGAAGCGCTGCCGCCGCCTGGATCCAGCCGCGAAACCGGCTCAGGCCCTTTGATATGATATGTTTTCTGTTATCCAATTCCTACACACTCCAAACATAGTCTGATCGCCTTACTCAACACGGTATCCGCCTCTCCCCGCATCACGCCGGCGCACAGCATGACCATACCGGCGATCAACAGAGCGCCTTGAAATAATGCCTTTTTTGTTCGCAACAACCTGATCTCTCCTTCTCGTTTGATATCCTATTGTTTCCTTATTTTCCTGTTTCCATTCCCGTCTGCATCTCTACTGCTCGATATTATCTACCAGCAGCATATTGAGCTGTTCCAGACGTTTCAGGTCCTTTTTTGTAAAAAGCAGCTGGCTTCGGAAGCTTTCCGAATGCTCCTGCGGCGTTAACGTGACCATACATTTGTATGCACATGGCATGAGATCCGCACTGGAAATTCCGCACAAAAGTCCCATCGTATAATCTCTCCGCTCCAGAGGATTGAAAATATACAAAAGATCCTCCTCCAGCGGATTATACTGATTGACAAAGGAAAAACGGATCAGCATATCGCTGTAAACGACTCTTCCGGTGTAAAAGATCTCGCTGCTTCTTCCATTGGCAGAAACCGTGCAGATTGTCAGGGTCGCCTCGTATTTTCCGGTTTCCCCTCTCTTTTCATATATATCAATGATACCGTCCTTTGTGCGCTGGGATCGTCCATCATAAAAGTAAAAGTATAATCTCTGCGCCTGGAAGAACGGACTCTTTTGTCCTCTCCCCGGGATGCTGACCGGTTCATTCTCAGATTCCGGAAGATATGTGGTAAGCTGGGAGATCGATACCTGAAGGACCTGGCTAATCTCATATAATGTTTCAACATCAACGGAGATTTCCCCGTTTTCATACTTGCATATAGTCGCTCTGCTTTTATGGATGGCATCTGCCAGATCCTGCAATGTCATATTTCCGGCTTTTCGGTATCTTCGTATCTGTTCCCCTACATAACAGGTAAATTCACTCATATTGTTTCCTTAAACTATCCATTCCTCTTATTCCTTGATTTCTCAAACAATTATATCGAAGAACCCGGTGATTTGTAAAGTGGTACGAAACTTTTTACGTATAAAATTTCCTGTAAAGAAACTTTTCCGATTTGCACTTTATTTTTTTTCCTATAGAATAGAGCTGTTGGCTGTGGGGCGCCAGCCTTTGTCTCAGTCGGAGACCTAACTCCCGCTGAGATAAACTTGCGATTACTCATCACCTGAAAGAGGTGGGAGTCTTCTCAACTGAGATCAAAATGTATTGGAAAAGGGGATTTAAAAATGAAAGACAAAGGAAGTAGTTTTTCCGGGTCCATCGGATTTGTCTTAGCGGCTGCCGGAAGTGCTGTTGGTGTCGGAAATATCTGGAGATTTCCGTATCTCTGTGCGAAGGATGGGGGCGGTCTGTTTCTCTTGATCTATCTTGTGCTCGTATTGACCTTTGGCTTTGTGTTGCTGACAACTGACGTTGCGATTGGACGAAAGACAAAGAAAAATGCGCTGAGAGCATTCGAGGCACTTGATCCGAAATGGAAATTTCTTGGACGCTTAACATTTCTGGTTCCGACCCTGATCATGACTTACTATTCTGTGATTGGCGGCTGGATCGCAAAGTACTTTTTTATTTATCTTGTTTCTGACGGAACAGAGGCTGCGGCGGATGGGTATTTTACCTCCTTCATCACATCCGATGTTGCACCGATCGTATTTATGCTGATTTTCCTTGCACTCACTGCATGGATCGTATTCCGCGGTGTTGAAAAAGGAATTGAAAAGTTTTCCAGCATCATCATGCCGGGACTGATCCTTTTAATCGTGGTCATTGCGATCTTCTGCCTGACCCTGTCCCATACAGATGCCGATGGTACCGTCCGTACCGGTATGCAGGGGCTCTTTATTTATTTAAAGCCGGACTTTCATGGATTGACCATAAAACGCTTTTTAGAGATCCTTCTGGACGCGATGAGCCAGTTATTCTTCTCCTTAAGCGTATCCATGGGAATCATGATCACCTACGGCTCTTATGTAAAAAATGATATCGATTTAAACAAGGCAACCAATCAGATCGAGCTGTTTGATACAGGTGTTGCATTTCTTGCAGGAATGATGATCATACCGGCCGTTTTCGTATTTCTCGGAAATGACGGAATGGCTTCCGGTCCAAGCCTGATCTTTATCTCCCTGCCAAAAGTTTTTAATTCCATGGGAGTATTCGGACGTCCTGCAGCGATCGCATTCTTTTTGATGATGGGCTTCGCGGCACTGACCTCCTGCGTATCCGTTATGGAAACACTGGTTGCAAACTGCATGGAATTATATCACAAACCGCGTAAGAGCATGTGCGGCGCCGTTGGTATTTATTCGCTCATTACTGCCGTACTGATCTGTCTTGGATACAACAGGCTTTATTTTGAGCTGAAGCTTCCTAACGGATCCATCGGGCAGCTGCTCGACGTTATGGACTATCTCAGCAACAGCTTCCTGATGCCGTTCATCTCCCTCCTGACCAGTATTTTAATCGGCTGGGTGATCGGGCCTGACTGGATCATCGGGGAAGTGGAACGAAACGGAGAATCCTTCAGACGCGCCGGTCTGTACCGTTTCATGATCCGCTATGTCGTACCGGTCGTAATGCTCGTCTTATTCCTGGTATCCACCGGATTTGCAGACCTCATTTTCTGATCGTCATCGGTTGTCTATGACGCCGGATCGTTCTTCTTTTCGTCAGATCCTTTGTTGACCTTTTTTCTCCGGTTCGCTACAATAGTAATCAGAAATATCCTTCAGGAGGAATGTAGACATGAACTCTCATATGAATTTTATCAAAGAGCAGTTATACACCTTGACTTCTATCCCAAGTCCGTCCAGCTTTACAGCAAAAGTGACTGATTACCTGTTGTCCGAATTATCTTCTCTGGGATATTCCCCGGAACGCAGCAATAAGGGGAATGTATTCGTTACTCTGGGTGGTTCCGGCTCTCCTCTGGTACTGGCAGCCCATGTGGATACACTGGGGGCTATGGTTCGTTCCATCAAGGAAAACGGACGTCTGCGGCCCACAACCATCGGAGGTCATCAGTGGTCCACGGCGGACGGCGAGAACTGCACCATTCACACCCGTGACGGCAGAGTTTACACCGGTGTAGTGCTGAACAAGGAACCTTCTTCCCACGTGGCTGATCAGAAGACCGAGCTGATCGAAGAAAATATGGAGATCCTGCTGGATGAAAATGTCGCTTCCGATCAGGATACTCTGGCACTTGGGATCCAGACCGGTGACATCATCGCCATGGACCCCCGCACGGTTGTGACAGAAAGCGGATACATCAAGAGCCGTTTTCTTGATGACAAGCTTTCCGCCGCTATCCTGCTGGGTCTTGCCAGAGCAGTACGTGAAGATGCCTGGAAGCTGAACCGCAAGGTTTCTTTATTATTTACAGTATATGAAGAAGTAGGGCACGGCGGAAGTGTCGTGCCGGATGATACAGAGGAGATGATTTCTGTCGATATGGGATGTGTCGGCAGCGACCTCGGCTGCACCGAACGGATGGTTTCCATCTGTGCCAAAGATTCCGGTGGCCCTTATAACTATGATCTGATCACGGCTCTTTCCAACCTTGCGAAGGAGAAGAAGCTGGATTATGCCATTGATGTTTATCCGCATTATGGCTCCGATGTGGAAACTACCCTGCGCGCCGGATATGATATCCGTCACGGTCTCATCGGCCCGGGAGTCTATGCCTCCCATAATTACGAACGCTCCCATATGGACGGAGTTCGCAATACCTTTGAGCTGTTGAAGGCTTATATCACAAAATAGCTTCGTTGTAACTTTCGACAGATCTGCGCACTTGCTGCGCTGACTGGTTACCGTTCATTTCCATCTTCGTATTGACTTCCTTTTCTAAAATGTCATAATAGCCGCGGAGATAGTATTTGGAATACTACAAAACTATACTCTGACTGAATCACAACAATTTCATATTGAAAAGTTACCCCGCCGGAACCGGTGGAAATCAAGCTTATATTTATCAAGACATAAAATAAGACTCAGGGAATACGAAGAATAGCAAAAGCATTTGCAGGGACAAGTATGCCTTGACGAATGCTTTTTTTATAAGGAGACCAATAAGAAATGACTGTTGAGATGTTAAAAGGAAAAATTCATCGTGCTACCGTAGTACAGGCCGAACTGGATTATGTCGGAAGTATTACTGTCGATGAAGAGCTGCTGGAAGCAGCAGGAATTATGGAATATGAAAAAGTTCAGATCGTGGATGTGAACAACGGAAGCCGGTTTGAAACTTATACGATCTGCGGCAAGCGCGGAAGCGGAATGATCTGCCTGAATGGTGCTGCGGCAAGATGCGTAAGCAATGGTGACAAGATCATTATCATGTGCTATGCACAATATGAGGCTGAAGAAGCCAAAGAACATAAACCACAGGTTGTGTTTGTAGATGATGCGAATAAGATCAGCCGTGTTACAAACTATGAAAAGCACGGATTACTGAAAGATATGGCATAACGATAAGATTGACTGTAACTTATCAATATAAATGAAATTTGTTGAATTCAGAACAAGAGGCTATCTCCTAATTTATTTTTAAAAGGAGAACATCATGCAGGTAACAAAAACAGTACAGGAAACAAG
>CAKRNI010000122.1 GCA_934370915.1 uncultured Lachnospiraceae bacterium | reverse complement strand
ACCTTGAAAATGACGGAGTCAGAGTCCGTTGCCTTACCATTTGGCGATAGCCCAATGCATCAACAGGTTGTATTATAACGCAACGTCTCTGATCCGTCAACTGTTTTTTTTCAATTTTTTTACTTTTTTAATTCTGATTTCTCGGATTATCCGGATCCTCAAATCCCGGTCCCCTTAAGTACGCCGGTGTTTTCGTCTCCGGCGTCAGCATTCCAGATGCGGCGGTAGTCTCTGTAACCGCTGCAGTTGTCTCCGGAGCTGTCGGAGGTGCCGTTTCCGGCTGCACAGTTTCCGATGCTGTAGTTCCCGGTTCCGTAGTTTTCGGTTCCGCAGTTTTCGGTTCCGTAGTTTTCAGCGGCGCAGTCTCTGTCGGAGAGGTCCAGGAATTCGATGAATGTCTGTCTTTCTCATCCGGATCGCCCTGCTCTCTGCTCGTCTCCTGATCCACCCAGTCCACGCTCTCCCCGGCTTCCAGAGCTTTTCTCCGCCTCTGCATCTCGGAAAGTCCGTCATTTTTCGTGGATTCTCTCTCCTCATTCGCATCCGAAGACTCGGATTCCTGTTCCGACGCAGCTTCTGTTGTCTCTAAAGCTGTTGTCGCCTCCGGTGTACTCTCCTCCGTGGTCTCCTCGCTTGCTTTCTCGAAGGTTGTCTTTACGACCACCGGTTTTAAGGATATCTGATATTCCTGCTCATTGATCTCCCGGATCAGGCGCTTCGAGGAATACCCGGCAAGTTCTTCCTGTTTTCCTTTCGTAATCCCTGGATTCTCTGAAAAAAGATGCTTTAAAAATTCCGCCTTCGTCACCGTGATTCCATATTTTTCCGCGATTTCCCGGGTTTCTGCATCCTCTTCTAACTCAAACACATAGACCGTCGCCTTGGACTCCTTTTTCTGAAGCTCGGATTTCGTCTGCTTTTGCAGCTCTTTGACGATCTTTTCCGGTGATGCCTTGACTTCCGCGCCGGACTTCCGGACAGAGATCAGGATTCCCCCATCCTCTCCAAGACTGTTGTTATCCGCAAGCCTGTCGAAAATCTTCCCCACTGCGATTCCAAGACTTTTCCCCTCAAAGGCAGTCATGGAGACCGCCTCATTTGATCTGTCCATCATTCCCTTTGCAGATAACACGGATCCCCGCCGGTTCATGGTAAATTCCATCATAATATCCGAATTTACTTCCATGATCAGCGACTCCTTCCGGTTCTTCCCCATCATCAGCACCGCCATCAGGCAGACTGCCCCCGCGCAGATTACCAGGGCTCCTCCGGCCCGCCTGAACCACTTTTTCAGGGAGTCCATAGAAAATTCACCGTTTACGTCCATTCCGGCTTCCCGGAACTCCTGCTTCTTTTTCTTTTCCTCAACTGGCATGTCCTCATATTCTTCATTCTGATTCATCATACCGTTTCCCTTTCGCCCTCATAGTCCACATGGAGAAGGAATAATCCCTCGGGCGGAGCTGTTCTTCCCGCCATATCACGGTTTTTCGCCTCGATAATCTCTTTCATTTCCTCCGGCCGCCGCATTCCACTGCCGATCTCCAAAAGCGTTCCCGTTAAGATTCGAACCATGTTATAGAGAAAGCCGTTTCCTGTATACAGAAACTCGAGCTTCGTTCCATGTTCCACGATCCGGATCGCATCGATCCGCCGAACCGTGCTCTTTTTCATTCTGCGGTTCGCACAGAAGCTCTTGAAGTCATGTTCGCCGATAAGAAATTGCGCAGCCTGTCTCATCGCTTCCACATCCAGTTTCTTCCCGAAGCCATAGACATATTTTCGTTCAAATACGTTCTTCTTATCCCCGGTCTCCACATAATATCCATATGTCTTTGACGCAGCAGACAGGCGGCTGTGAAACCGTTCCGGCACGAGCTTCGCAGAGAGGACCCTGATGTCCTCCGGAAGATACCGGTTCAGGTATTCCCGTGCCGTCTCTCCGTCCGGACAGATCTCCGCATTAATATGGAAATTAGCTACCTGCCCTCTCGCATGGACCCCCGCATCCGTTCTTCCGGAGCCATGGACCTCTATCTCCTCTCCGGCCATTCTGAAAAGCACGGTTTCCAGCTTTCCCTGAATCGTATTGTCGGTATTGCCCTGCTTCTGCCACCCATCATACCGGCTTCCGTCGTATTCCAGAGTAATACGGATATTATTCTTCATGATTGTTCCTTCCTGATCTCCAAACTGAATGCGGCCCGTCACACTCAGATGTCCTGCGGCCGCTTATTTTCTTTTAAACAAAAATTCCCGGCAGAAATTTTCCTTATCCGCCGGGAATGTCTGGCTCATCTGCCTGTTACCGTCTGAAAAAAGCTACTGCTCTTCCAGAACTGATGTACAATGCGGACAGCGTGTCGCATGAATATTGATTTTTGTTTTGCAGTACGGGCATTCCTTTTCCGTAGCTGCTGCCGGAGCCGCCGGTTTATCGAACATTTTTTTAGCCCGATTCAGTTGTTTTACCACCATAAAGATCACAAACGCCATAATGACGAAGTTGATGATCTCTGTGATAAACAGACCGTAGTTTACGGTCGGAGCTGCTGCTGCCTGCGCCTCAGATAAAGTCGCATAACGTTTTCCGTTCAATTTCCCTGCTGGACAGTATCATTTTTCACCATCATTCTACCAATTTTTTTCTCTGTTGGGAATACCCCAGTTTATGTTTTTTGTTGTTTCTTCATCAAAATTGCGCCGTTCTACCGTTTTCAGGCACTTCCGGTTCCATTCCTCCTCTAAGCTTCGGATCTCCTGTCAGATCTGGTCAGCAGGATCAATAGTTCGTGTGCAAAAAGCGGCATGGCTGCAAGGACCAGAAGTCTTCTCCACTCTGCCGGCGTGAGCCGCACTGTCTGGAATGCCGCCACAAGAGCCGTCTGCTCCGTCACCAGAATCTGCAGTGCAAAACCCACAGCCAATGCGAGAATCATCAGCGGGTTATTCACAGGATTCATCCGAAATACAGATTTTTCCACATCCCGCATTCCCACCGCGTGGAAAAGCTGGGACAACCCCAGAACCGTAAACGCGTACGTCTGGCAGTGGGCTAAGATCATGGGATCCTCCAGAACTTTCGCAATATTTGTGATCGTCACGGTTCCCCCTTTCCCGACAAGAAGTCCCGCAGGAACTGCAAGGAATGCAGTCAGGCTGATGACAGCAATGAGAAACCCGTAAAATACCGTGCAGATTCCGCCTCCACGGGCAAACAGGCTCTCTCCCGGCTTCCTCGGCGTTTCCTTCATCAGCTCTTTCCCGTCGCACACATCCGTTCCCAGCGCCAGAGCAGGCAGGGAATCCGTGATCAGGTTGATCCACAGAATATGGCTCGCCTTTAACGGGGACGGCAATGAAAAGAGGATCGCGAAAAACATGGTCATGATCTCACCGAAATTTGAGGAGAGAAGAAATATCACTGTCTTTTTAATGTTTGCGTAGATCTCTCTCCCTTCCTCAATGGCATTCCTGATCGTGGCGAAATTGTCGTCCGTCAGAACGATATCCGCTGCCTGCTTTGCCACATCGGTCCCGTTCTTTCCCATCGCGATCCCTACATCCGCAGCCTTTAAAGACGGGGCATCGTTCACCCCGTCACCGGTCATGGCAACGATCCCATCTGCCTGTTTAAAGGCCTGCACGATCCGCACCTTGTGATCCGATGAGACTCTTGCAAACACCCGGATCTTTCCGATCCGATCCGCAAGTTCCTGGTCCCCCATCCGGTTCAGCTCCTCCCCGGTCATGCACTGCGCAGCGGAATCTGCGATTCCAAGCTTTCTCGCCACCGCCAGAGCCGTATTTTTATGATCACCTGTGATCATCACCGACGTAACTCCTGCATGGCGGAATTCTTTTACCGCCTCTGCCGCCTCCACACGGATCGGGTCCTCCAGAACCGCCAGACCCAAAAATGTCATGCCGCACTCGGACATGTCGCTTCCGTCCTTCATGGCTGCTCCAAGAACGCGTCCGCCCGATGAGGAATATGCCGCGATCTGTCTTTCGTATTTTCTTCTCCTCTGTTCCGTCATCGGGTGGATCCCTGTCTCATCTTTCAGGAACTCACACCGTCCGATGATCACATCCGGCGCTCCTTTTGTGAAGGAGATCGTCCGGTCCCGTCTCCGACATACGGTCGTCATCCGTTTCCGCTCTGAGTCAAAGGGAAGAGCCGCCGTTCTGGTCCATTCATGTCTCACCTTTTCCGAATCCGTTTCTGCATAGAGTAAAAATGCCGCCTCTGTGGGATCCCCGATCACCTCTCTTTTCCCCCATCTCGCGTCGTTGCAGAGCAGAAACGCCGTCAGAAGAAATTCCGGATCTCCCTCCAGTTTCTGTACCGTCATCTGATTCTTTGTCAGTGTCCCGGTCTTATCCGAGCAGACCACATTTACAGCTCCCAGCGTCTCCACCGACGGCAGCCGCCGCACGATGGTATTCACCTTTGCCATCCGGGATACCGACAACGCCAGTACGATCGTAACCACCGCCGGAAGTCCTTCCGGAACTGCAGCCACTGCCAGAGAGATCGCAGTCAGAAACATTTCCCCCACATCCCGCTTTTGCAGGACTGCCACAATAAACAATACGGTGCAGAGTCCCACTGCCAGCACACTGAGCATCGACCCGAGATCTCCCAGCCGTTTCTGCAGCGGCGTGATCTCCTCCGGTGTTTCATGGATCAGCTTTGCGATTCCACCGATCTCTGTCGCCATCCCCGTCGCTATAACAATTCCCTCGCCGCGTCCCGCAGTGACAAAAGTGGACATATAAGCCATATTTTTCCGGTCCCCAAGCGGGGTGTGCTCCCCTGTCCTAAAATCCGCATCTTTCTCCACAGGAATCGCTTCTCCGGTTAGCGCTGCTTCCTGAGTCTTCAGATTTTCCGTAAAAACAAGCCGAAGATCAGCCGGAACCTGCTGTCCGGCACTGAGCACCACAAGATCCCCCGGAACCAGTTCAGCAGAATCGATCTCCAGAAGTCTCCCGTCCCTCCTTACCACTGCCTTCAGCTTCGTCATCTCTTTTAAAGAATCAAGGGCCTTCTGGGCTTTTCCCTCCTGAGCGACTCCCACCGCCGCGTTCAAAAGAACCACAGCGGCAATGATCACTGCATCCCCCTGTTCCCCCAAAAGGATCGAGATCACGCCGGCAGCCAGCAGCACATAGATCAGCGGATCCATAAACTGGCCGATAAACCGCTGCAGGACAGACGGCGGCTTTTTCTCCTCAAGCTCATTTTTTCCATATATAGAAATCCGCCTTTCGGCTTCACGAACCGTAAGACCATCGTCCCCTGCATTTAACACCTTTCTCGTCTCGAAGACCGGCATTTCCTCGAAATGCAGGCGTTTTGATTCTGTTCCATGATTTTTTTCATTACTCCGACTCAAGCTTTGGCGCAAAAAAATCCCCTCCATCCTCCACTGCTTTTAGCAAGTTTATGAGGATGGAGAGGAAAACATACTCGTTTTACCTGAATCTCCGCCGATCTTCTATTGCAGTTTTTCCATATATATGGAAGTTTAAGTCCTGCGATCATCCATGAAATTTATAATTTTTTATAACCGCCTGCAGCGTCCTCGTCCCATTATACTCGTTCACATCCGGGTAGTAGATTATATCGATGAGATTTCTGCCCGCCTGTTCCTCCAGAAACCGGTCTCCGTCAGTGAACAGCAATCCATCTACCGGGTGTCCCGTCTCCGTCACAAGGTTCAATTTTACCACATTCCTGTTCTTTCCGAGGACCCGTAAATTTCTGATCATCAGCCCCTTCTGGGCAAACATCGGCTTCTCATTTCCCTGACCGAATGGTTCCAGATCCTTCAGTTCCTGAACGATCTTCTCATTCACGTACTCAAAGGGCATCGGCACATCGATCCAGATCCGCGGCACAAAATCGTTCTCTGAAAGATCTGCTTTGGCGTTCAGCTGTCTCCGGAATTCTTCAACATTCTTTTCCTCCAGTGAAAGTCCTGCTGCCATTGGATGGCCTCCGAATTTCACAAGAAGCTCAGCCACTCCGCAGAGTCCCTGGTACATATGGTACTGCTCAATAGATCGGCCGGAACCTTTCACCAGAGTTTCTCCCCGGGTCAGCACAAAGGACGGTTTGTGGAAATGTTCCCGGAGTCTTCCCGCAATGATTCCCGCCAGAGATTCATGGCATTCCGGCAGAAACACCACCAGAACCTTATCATCCATGTACTGAGCTTCCACCTGCCCGATGGCTTCTTCCTCTCCTTTTGCTGTCATGTCCTTTCGCATGTCATTGAGCTCCTTCAGCTCGTCTGCCAGCTCTCCGGCCTGTTCCGGGTCCTCTGTTAAGAGCATCCGAAGCGCAATTTTTGCGCTCTTTAATCGTCCGCCGGCGTTTAAGCATGGACCGATCACAAAACCGATATGATAGGCACTCAGATTCCCGATGTCAAGATTGTTTTTCTCAATAAGTCCCCTGAGTCCCCGGTTTTTCGTCTCTGCAATTTTTTTCAGTCCATACTTCACGATCAGCCGATTCTCATTCTGGAGTTTCATCACATCGCCCACTGTTGCAATGGCTGCAAATTCAAGGAGCTCCATCCACTCCCTTTCTGGGATTCCAGATTTTCCATAGAGTACCTTGATGAGTTTCCACGCCACAACAGCGCCGCAGATCTCATGGAACGGATACGTCTCCCCGTCCTGCTTCGGATCCACCACAGAATCCGCAGGCGGCAGGAGCTGCCCATATTCGTCCCTGGGGACTTCATGATGGTCTGTCACAACCACCGTCATCCCCAGCTGCTTTGCCATGCTGATCTCCTTCAGCGCCGCAATTCCATTATCACAGGTCACAAGTGTGTCCACACCGTCCGCAGCGGCCTGCCGTATGATGGACTCGTTGATGCCATATCCGTCCTTGATGCGGTCCGGGATCTCGTAATCGATCACCGCACTCATCCGATCTTTTCCCAACTCCGTACTGTTTTCTTCTGTATTTCCGGTCCAGGCATTATCCTGTCCCGGAACTGCCAGGCAGTCCTTTGCCAGCTTCTCGGCCGCTCTCTTAAATCCCTTCAGCAGAATATAGGTAGAGCACACACCGTCGATATCGTAATCACCGATGATCCTGACATGTTTTCCCTCTTTTAATTTCCTTGCTACCAGCTCCGCCGCCTGTTCCATTCCCTTCATCAGCAGTGGATCATAGAGGTCATCCAGCGTACCGTAAAGGTATTTCCTCATCTCCTCCTCGTCCACCAGCCCGCGGTTCCTCATCACCCGCACCGCTACCGGACTCACACCAAGCCGCATCGCCAGACCGTTGAAATCCGCCCGCTTCGTCTGTACCATCCAGATCTCTTTATTTTCCTGCATGTTTTTCTCCCATTATTCCTATCGTCTATTGTCTTCCTTCACGTCCACCGCGACAATCCTGAGTTTCCCTATCTTCCAGACATCTTTATCCCATTTTCAATACT
>CAKRNI010000121.1 GCA_934370915.1 uncultured Lachnospiraceae bacterium | reverse complement strand
TGCTTTGCCAGCGGACTCTCCACATGCATATACTGCTTCACCTCATCCCACGGCACCACGAAGCCTGCCCCGTGGGAGCAGAAGACGGATCCGGCAGGATCCTGAAGGTCGGAATCGAAATCGTAGCCGGAGGCCGCAATGACTTCCTCGGCATTATGGCACGGTTCATAGCCGGAAAGACTCAAAGTCAGGCGTCCACGGCCTTTCGTGTAGGAAATCACGTCGCGCTGGTAATTTCTCATGGTGGAAACCGGAGCAGTTCCCGTGAGCAGTGCCATTGCCCCGTCCTGCTCCGGTGCGGAAAACTCGCCCTGCATCCGGTCAAGATCCGCCATAGCGCGTCCAAGGTTTTCCGACGGTACTTCCAGCCGGAACGCGTAGTAGGGCTCTAAGAGCACACACCCCGCCTCGCAGAGTCCCTGACGGACAGCGCGGTAGGTCGCCTGGCGGAAATCGCCGCCCTCGGTGTGCTTCTGGTGGGCACGCCCGGCGATCAGAGTAATCTTCATATCGGTGATCTCGGAACCGGTGAGGATTCCCCGGAACCGCTTTTCCTCCAGATGCGTCAGAATCAGTCTCTGCCAGTTTTTATCGAGCATATCTTCGCTGCAGTTGGTATCAAAGACGAGTCCGGTTCCCGGCTCCCCCGGTTCCATTAAAAGATGGACCTCCGCGTAGTGGCGCAGCGGTTCGAAATGACCGACGCCCTCGACGGTCTTAGTGATCGTTTCCTTATATACAATATTTCCTTCTCCAAAACCGATCTCCACGCCGAAACGGTCCAGAACCTGGCTCTTTAAGATCTCCATCTGCACATCGCCCATGACCTGTGCTTGGATCTCGCCAAGCGCCTCGTTCCAGACAATGTGGAGCTGCGGGTCTTCCTCCTCCAGAATGCGCATATTTTTGAGCATGGTGTGGGAATCCGTTCCGAACGGCAGCAGGATTCTGTATGTGAGGACCGGCTCCAGAAGTGGAAGAACGCTGTCGGAGGCCGTTCCGAAGACCTGGCCCGGCTTCGTGTCGGAAATCCCTGTGACAGCCACCACCATGCCGGGTTCCGCCTCCTTTAACGCCTCGAACTTTGAGCCGGAGTAGAGCCGGATCTGGTTGATTTTCTCATCTGAATCAAGTGACAGCGAATCGCGGATCTTCAAATTTCCGCCCGTGATCTTCAAATGCGTCATCCGTACACCTGTCTCGTCGCGGGAGATCTTAAACACCTTTGCACCGAAGTCCTTCGTATAGTCCGGACATAACGCAAATTCCCCGAGGGCGGTCAGAAATTCCCGGACGCCGGAAAGTTTTAAGGCAGAGCCGAAAAAGCACGGGAAGAGTTTCCGGTTCTGGATCGCGTTCCGAACGTCTTCCGTTTTTAAGATGCCGTCTGCCAGATAAGCTTCCAGAAGTTCTTCATCGCAGGTGGCGATCTCCTCGGCTGTCTCTTCTGGATCTCTGCAGACCGCCGCAAACGGTTCAGCAGAAGCTGAAAATGTCAACACATCCTCATTTCCGATCACCCCGCTGAAGTCCACGATTCCGTGATCCAGCCGCTCCTTCAGCGATGCCAGCACCGCATCTCGATCCGTCCCTTTCTGATCCATCTTATTCACAAAGAGAAACACCGGGATCCGGTATCGTCTTAAAAGTCTCCAGAGCGTCTCTGTATGTCCCTGCACCCCATCAGCCCCGCTGACTATGAGCACCGCGTAGTCCAGCACCTGCAGTGTCCGCTCCATCTCCGCCGAAAAGTCCACATGACCCGGCGTGTCGAGGAGTGTCACGGAAGCATCGCCCAACGGAAAGACTGCCTGCTTCGAAAAGATCGTGATGCCCCGGGCGCGTTCAAGCGCGAAGGTATCAAGAAAGGCATCACGGTTGTCCACACGCCCCATTTTCTTCAGTTTTCCTGTCTCGTATAAAATTGCCTCGGACATCGTTGTCTTTCCGGCATCGACATGCGCGAGGATTCCGATCACAAATCGTTTCATATATTAAGTCCGCTTTCTGAAAATTTCCATAACGGTCCACCTGACCAGTATTTAGACACAGTATATCAGAAAAAAGAACCTCATGCAACGATACAGTGGCGTATCATCGGACTGACCTGAGAGGAGACCATTATGCCGATATTTCTATGATTTCCCGGTAAAACCCTTGATTTTTCTGGCTTTCTATGCTATGATACTGATTGATAACATAAGTAACCGGTCAAAAGAGTGGACGAAAAAGTCCACTCTTTCGTTTTGCATAACCGGAATATTCCGGCAGAAAGGCGGTGGAAACCCATGGCAAGAAGAGATGAATATGAATCCAGGGTCGAGAAGTTTCTGATTCCGATCATGGAAGAGAATAATTTTGAACTGGTGGACGTGGAGTACGTGAAGGAAGCGGGTACCTGGTATCTGAGAGCCTATATCGACAAAGAGGGCGGCTTTACAGTGGATGACTGTGAGATGGTATCGAGACGCTTAAGCGACTGGCTCGATAAAGAAGACTTTATCGATGACAGCTATATTCTGGAAGTAAGCTCCCCGGGACTCGGCAGACCGTTAAAGAAAGAGAAGGACTTCAAGAGAAGTCTTGGCGAAGCAGTCGATATCAAGCTGTACCGCGCCATCGAGAGACAGAAAGATTTCTCCGGAATTCTCACGGCATATGACGCGGACACCGTAACGATCCGCTACGAGGACGGTTCCGAGAGCACATTTAATAGAAAAGACATTGCCTTAATCCGTCTGGCATTCGATTTTTAATAAGGAGGATAAAAAATGAACAAGGAACTGATGGAATCGATGAATATACTCGAAAAAGAGTACAACATCAGTAAGGACACATTGCTGGAGGCAATTGAGAATTCACTTCTCACAGCCTGCAAGAACCACTTCGGAAAAGCCGACAATGTGAAAGTCATCATTGATCCGGATGGCTGCGACTATTCTGTATATATGGAAAAAGAGGTCGTTGAGACTGTGGAGGACCCGATCACACAGATCAGCCTCGCCGACGCAAGAATGATCGCTCCGCGACATGTCCTTGGTGATATCGTCCAGATCCCCATTGATTCCCATGATTTCGGCAGAATTGCGACGCAGAACGCGAAGAACGTGATCTTACAGAAGATCCGCGAGGAGAGCCGTAAGTCCCAGTTAAGCGAGTGGCAGTGCAAGGAGAAAGAGGTCGTTACGGGTATCGTCCAGCGTTATATCGGCCGCAATGTCAGCGTAGATCTCGGAAAGATCGATGCGATCCTTCCGGAAGCTGAGCAGGTAAAGGGCGAGGTATTCCAGAGAACCGAACGCATCAAGGTTTATATCCTGGAAGTTAAGGACAGCCCGAAGGGACCGAGAATCTCCGTATCCAGAACGCATCCGGACCTCGTAAGACGTCTGTTTGAGGCTGAGATCGCAGAGGTCCGCGACGGTACCGTTGAGATCCGCGCCATCGCCCGTGAGGCAGGCTCCAGAACAAAGATCGCCGTAAGCTCCACAGACCCGAACGTTGACCCGGTAGGCGCATGTGTCGGCTTAAACGGAGCGAGAGTCAATGCAATTGTAAATGAACTCCGCGGCGAGAAGATCGACATCATCAACTGGGATGATAATCCGGCGTTCCTGATCGAGAACGCGTTAAGCCCGGCAAAGGTAATCTCCGTAGTTGCGGATGAGGACGAGAAAGAGGCACAGGTCATCGTTCCGGATTACCAGTTATCCTTAGCGATCGGTAAAGAAGGACAGAATGCGAGACTGGCTGCGAGACTGACTACCTACAAGATCGATATCAAGAGTGAGACACAGGCGAGAGAGCTTGGACTCTTTGATGATATGGACTTCGGTGAGGAAGGCTTTGAGGGCGAGTACGAGAAAGATGTAGAGCCGGCAGAGGATGGAACTCCGGCAGAGGAAGCTTCCGAAGCACAGGCTGAGACAGAAGAATAGGAGAGAAGGGAACGACGACAGTGAGTACAGTAAAGAAGGTTCCGCAGAGACAGTGCATCGGCTGCGGTGAAATGAAAAACAAACGGGAGCTGATCCGTGTCTTAAAAGGTACTGACGACGTAATTTCCATCGACGCGACTGGAAGGAAAAACGGACGCGGCGCATATATCTGCCCATCCATGGCATGCTTTGAAAAGGCAGTGAAGAACCGGGGACTGGAACGCTCCTTTAAAATGGCGATCCCAAAAGAAGTTTACGAAAGTCTGAAAAAGGAGATGGAACAGATTGATGAACAGAAATAAGGTCCTTGGACTTTTAGGACTCGCGGAGAAGGCCGGAAAGGTCAGAAGCGGTGAGTTCTCCACAGAGAAGGCAGTGAAGTCCGGAAAAGCCGGAATGGTGATCGTATCGGAAGAATCTTCGGACAATACAAAGAAAATGTTCCGGAACATGTGTACTTACTATAAGGTCCCGTACTTTGAGTTCGGAAGCAAGGAAGAACTCGGACACATTCTGGGAAAGCAGATGAGAGCATCCCTGGCCGTGATCGACGAGAACTTTTCCAATGCGTTGTTGAAGCATTTTACTGCAGAACTACCAGACAGGCATGAGTAAGCAGAGCGACAGGCCGGATTGCGGATGCCTGTGGCAGCTGCGGGAGCAGTTAGCGATGGTTTGCAGGAACTATTTTGGAGGTAGCGAGCGTGAGTGAGTTTGAAAAGGATTTAGGAAAGAAAAAAGAGGGAACAGATACATTGAATCAGAATCAGGAGAATTCCACAAAGCCGGCAGTTCCGGCTGAGGGAGAAAATAATGCGCCGGCAGCACCGGCAAAGAAGCGGATCGCGGCAGTTTACCGCCCGCAGAACAGCACACAGAAACGTCCGGCAGGAAACCGCCAGCAGGGCGGACAGAGACCGGCAAGACCGAACAGCGGTTCCGGTATGCAGGTAAGACCGACAACAAACGCCGCACCGGCAGCACCGGCAAAGGCAGCTGAGACTGCAGCTGCACCAGCACCGGCACCGGAGAAAAAGGCGGAGGCAGTTAAGACTGAGGCACCGACACAGGAGCTTCGTGAGAATGTACGTCCGCTCCCGAGCCAGAACCGTCCGGAAGGACGTCAGGGCTTCCAGTCCAGAGAGAGCCGTCCGTTCCCGGGACGCGACGGAAGTCGTGAGGGCGGAAGAGATAACCGTCAGGGCGGCTATCAGGGAAGCAGAGATGGAAACCGTCAGGGCGGCTATCAGGGAAACCGTGACGGAAGAAATGACAACCGTCAGGGTGGCTATCAGGGAAACAGAGACAATAACCGCCAGGGCGGCTATCAGGGAAGCAGAGACGGAAACCGTCAGGGCGGCTATCAGGGAAGCAGAGACGGAAACCGTCAGGGCGGCTATCAGGGAAGCAGAGATGGAAACCGTCAGGGCGGCTATCAGGGAAGCAGAGATGGAAACCGTCAGGGTGGCTATCAGGGAAGCAGAGATGGAAACCGTCAGGGCGGTTATCAGGGAAACCGTGACGGAAGAAATGACAACCGTCAGGGCGGCTATCAGGGCAGAAATGACAACCGTCAGGGAGGAAACAGAAGCGGCATGGGCATTCCGAAGCCGTCCTTCGATACACCGCTTGCACAGAAGCAGCAGAATACGAAGCAGAGCAAGAATGCTTACAAGAAAGAGCATGACGCAAAGAAAGACCGCGATATCGAGATGAAAGGCAAGACCGGAAAGGGCCAGAAGGGCGTAAAAGCTCCGGTTATGCCGCCGCAGCCGAAGAAGGAGGAGGCGAAGGTCGAGGAGATCAAGACCATCGTAATTCCGGAGGTTATCACGATCAAGGAACTCGCGGACAAGATGAAATTACAGCCGTCCGCGATCGTTAAGAAGCTCTTCTTACAGGGTACGATCGTTACGATCAATCAGGAGATCGATTTCGAGAAAGCCGAAGAGATCGCTATGGAGTATGATGTTCTCTGCGAGAAGGAGAAGAAGGTCAATGTCATCGAGGAGCTCTTAAAAGAGGAAGAAGAGGACGAGAAGGATATGGTTCCGAGACCGCCGGTCATCTGCGTAATGGGTCATGTCGATCACGGTAAAACTTCTCTTCTTGATGCGATCCGCCAGACAAATGTAACCTCCAGAGAGGCAGGCGGTATCACACAGCATATCGGTGCCTATGTTGTTGATTACAACGGACAGAAGATCACATTCCTGGATACACCGGGTCATGAGGCGTTCACGGCAATGCGTATGCGTGGTGCCCAGGCGACCGATATTGCGATCCTTGTAGTCGCAGCGGACGATGGCGTTATGCCGCAGACCATTGAGGCCATCAACCATGCGAAAGCCGCAGGCGTTGAGATCATCGTTGCTGTCAACAAGATCGATAAGCCAAGTGCAAACGTAGAACGTGTAAAACAGGAGTTATCCGAATATGAGCTGATTCCTGAGGACTGGGGCGGAAGCACCGTGTTCGTACCGGTTTCCGCACATACAAAAGAGGGAATCCCTGAACTTCTCGAGATGATCCTCTTAACAGCTGAAGTAAAAGAGTTAAAGGCAAACCCGAACCGCCGTGCGAGAGGTCTTGTGATCGAGGCACAGCTTGATAAGGGAAGAGGACCGGTGGCAACGGTACTTGTACAGAAGGGTACCTTAAAGGTCGGCGACGCTATCGCCGCTGGCTGCTGCTACGGTAAAGTCCGTGCCATGATGGATGATAAGGGCAACCGTGTCAAAGAGGCAGGCCCGTCCACTCCGGTAGAGATCCTTGGTCTCAACGATGTTCCGAACGCAGGTGAGGTATTCATCGCGCACCAGAACGAGAAAGAGGCAAGAAGCTTCGCAGAGACATTCATCGCAGAGAGCAAGAATAAGCTTATTGAAGATACAAAGGCAAAACTTTCCTTAGACGATCTGTTCTCCCAGATCAAGGCCGGAAATGTCAAGGAGCTTCCGATCATCGTAAAAGCCGATGTACAGGGTTCCGTAGAGGCTGTAAAACAGAGTCTTGTAAAACTTTCCAACGAGGAAGTTGTTGTCAAAGTCATCCACGGCGGCGTTGGCGCGATCAACGAGTCCGACGTGACACTTGCATCCGCTTCCAATGCGATCATCATCGGCTTCAACGTCCGTCCGGACGCACAGGCGAAGTCCATCGCGGACCGCGAGAAAGTCGACATGCGTCTGTACCGCGTGATCTATCAGGCAATCGAGGACGTAGAGGCTGCCATGAAGGGTATGCTGGATCCGGTATACGAGGAGCAGGTAACCGGTCATGCAGTTGTCCGCCAGACATTCAAGGCATCCGGAGTCGGCACCATCGCTGGTTCCTATGTGCTTGACGGTAAGATCACCCGCGGAAGCAAGGCACGCATCACAAGAGACGGCGAGCAGATCTTCGAGGGACCGCTTGCATCCTTAAAGCGTTTCAAGGACGATGTGAAGGAAGTCAACGCAGGTTACGAGTGCGGTCTTGTATTCGAGGGCTTCAACGATCTCCAGGAAGACGATATGATCGAAGTTTATATCATGGTAGA
>CAKRNI010000120.1 GCA_934370915.1 uncultured Lachnospiraceae bacterium | reverse complement strand
CTCTTCAAGCAGGCACAGCAGTCCGCACCGTGTATCATCTTTATCGATGAGATCGATGCCATCGGACGCAGCCGTGACAGCCGGTTAGGTGGAAATGATGAGAGAGAGCAGACCTTAAACCAGCTGCTTTCCGAGATGGATGGATTTGATTCCTCCAAGGGCCTTCTTGTTCTTGGCGCGACGAACCGTCCGGAGATTCTGGATCCGGCGCTTTTGAGACCGGGTCGTTTCGACAGACGTGTCATCGTTGATAAGCCGGACCTGAAAGGCCGTGTGAATATCTTAAAAGTACATTCCAAGGATGTGCGTCTGGATGAGACCGTCGATTTCGAGGAGATCGCCCTTGCGACATCCGGCGCCGTGGGCGCGGATCTCGCGAATATGATGAACGAGGCAGCCATCAATGCGGTCAAGAACGGACGTCAGGCCGTTTCCCAGAAGGATCTTTTTGAGGCGGTGGAGCTTGTCCTTGTCGGAAAAGAGAAGAAAGACAGGATCTTAAGCAAGGAAGAGCGCCGGATTGTCTCCTACCACGAGGTCGGACACGCGCTTGTCACGGCTCTTCAGAAAGATGCTGAACCGGTACAGAAGATCACGATCGTTCCGCGTACCATGGGCGCGCTGGGCTACGTGATGCAGGTTCCGGAGGAGGAGAAATATTTAAATACGAAGAAAGAGCTTCAGGCAATGCTTGTTGTCTCTCTTGCAGGCCGTGCGGCTGAGGAACTTGTTTTTGATACGGTGACGACAGGTGCGGCAAACGATATCGAGCAGGCGACAAGGATCGCGAGAGCGATGGTCACCCAGTACGGTATGTCTGAGAAGTTCGGCCTTATGGGCTTAGAGACTCAGGAGAACCAGTATCTGACAGGACGCACCGTCTTAAACTGCGGTGATGCGACAGCTGCTGAGATCGATACGGAAGTCATGAAGATGTTAAAAGAGGCATATGCTGAGGCAAAGCGTCTTCTCTCCGAAAACCGTGATGCGATGGATCAGATCGCGGCATTCCTGATCGAGAAAGAGACGATCACAGGCAAGGAGTTCATGAAGATCTTCCGTGAGGTTAAGGGAATCCCGGAGCCGGAGGAAGGTAAGAAGGAAGAGAAGAGCCGTATGGGCGGCGAGTTCGCGGAGGACGCAGCGAGCCAGCAGATACAGACTGCTGAGGTAAAGTCCACAGCGGAGCAGGATCCGGGCGTGCAGACCGCCGCGGAAAATGTGCAGAGTGCGCCGCAGAATGAAAACGGCGGATATGCCGGAACAGCTGAAGAACAGCAGATGCCGCAGTCTGAAAACGGACAGAATCCGATGGATCAGCAGAATTAATACGGTACGAAAACGGGCAGGATGATAAAAATAGGTCATCCTGCCCGTTTTTTCGGGAAATTCACGTTATGTCCCGGCTTTTATATATGAAAAGTCCAGTAGATGGTTGTAGAAAACGTGAAGCAGGGGAGAAAATCGTTACTGTACGCGGGTAGGAATTTTCTGAACTGAAAATCCCGGATGTTAACAAATAAAAGAAATAATTCATGAAAAAGACAAGAATATCTGGTAAAATGAAAAATAGATTTAAACACAGATCAGCAGACAGCGGGAGCAAATTGCGAATATCCGCTTTATATGGCTGGAAATGGAGAGAAAAGAGAATTTTTATGGATCAGAATGATTATGGCAAGAGAAAAGCGGTCTGCAGACGTGCGGCGGGATTTTTGGCGGCGGTGGTGCTCGCGGCAGCAGGACAGCCGTCTATGGCGTACGCGTCTGAAAAGCTTCAGACGAATGACCCGTCCGCATCGGAGCAGTGGGCGTTCTTCAACGATGGATCGTTCACGTCGGAAGAGGTTACGAAGTATCCGGTCTACTCGGATCCGTTCGGGCAGCCATCGGAAAATGCGGAGCTTCTTGGAACTCTCGTGGAGGTAAAGAAGAGACAGGCGGTTTCCGGCGTGGATATCAACCTGAAACAGGCATGGGAAACATATGGGAACGGAAGTCATGATACCATCGTCGCAATGATCGATACGGGAATTGATGCTTCTCATGAAGATCTGAAGGACACTTTATGGGTCAATACCGATGAGATTCCGGAAAACGGCATCGACGATGACGGAAACGGCTACGTGGATGATTGTTATGGGTGGAATTTTTACAATAATAACAATCAGATCTTCACCGGGAATGAGGACAGTCACGGAACCCACGGGGCCGGGACGATCAGTGCCGGGACAGGAAACGGGATCGGAATCTCGGGAATCGTGCCGGGAAACCGCGTCCGGGTGATGGCGTTAAAGGCCCTTGGAGGAAATGACGGCGGCGGAAGCACGGCGGCTGTCATCAAGGCGATCAAATATGCGGAAGATAACGGCGCGGTGATCTGCAACCTGAGCCTGACGTCGACGACAGATGATAAGGCGTTATATGAGGCGATGAAGAATTCCGGTATGCTGTTTGTAGTGGCAGCGGGAAACGGAAATCCGAAGACGGGAAAAGGTGTTGATACGGATGTGATCCCGTTTTATCCGGCTGCGTATGATCTGGACAATATTATTTCCGTCGCGAATCTGAGCTTTGATGGGGCGCTGTCCGCAAGCTCCAACTATGGAAAAACGACCGTGGATCTTGCGGCGCCGGGAAGCTATATTTTAAGTACAACCCCTGGAAACACCTATGGATACATGAGCGGAACGTCCATGGCGGCACCGATGGTGTCCGGGGCGGCGGCAATGATCTATTCGTATTTTGACGGGATCGGGGTTGCGGATGTGAAGGAGATCCTGATGTCCACGGTGACACCGATGGAGAGTCTCAAGGATGTGACAGTGTCCGGCGGTATGCTGAATGTGGGCGCGGCCCTTTCCTATGATATCAGCAGGCTCTCGAGAAAGGGATTTCAGAACGGTGGAACGAGACCGGCGAACGGAACGGCTCCACATCTGGAGATGCAGACCTCGAACCGGAATGGTGGAATGTATCTGACTGTCCGCGTCCTCGATATTGACGGGGATCTTGATAAGCTCTTCTATGCAAAGGGAGAGCATACAGCCGGGGAGTTTGCGAACGGGACTGTGGAAGGAACGGCGTTTACGGTGAATGAGAAGGATATGGCGGCGTTCCAGATTACGGAAAAAGGAACGTATACGTTCTATGCTGTGGATAAGAATGGAAATGGAGCGGTGAAGATCGCGAAATTCGTGTCGGAGAGCGACGGACCGGGGGCATTTCAGTAGGATCCTGATGGGAGAAATGCCGGAAGCAACAGATGATCGGAGGGGAATATATGAAGACAAGAAGATTAGGAAAAACAGGGCTCATGGTGAGTGAGATCGGATTTGGCGGGGAATGGCTGGAACGTCATACGGAGACGGAGGGCATTGAGCTGATCAGGTATGCGTCAGAGAAGGGGATCAATATTCTGGACTGCTGGATGGCGGATCCGAAATCGAGAAATATCATCGGTGAGGGAATTAAAGAGAACCGGAATCAGTGGTTTATTCAGGGACACATCGGGTCTACCTGGAAGGACGGACAGTATTTCCGCACTCGGGAGATGAAATATGTGCGTCCGGCCTTTGAGGACCTTTTAAAGAGACTGCAGACCGACTATATCGATCTCGGAATGATCCACTATGTGGATTCAGAGGAAGAGTGGGAGAAGATCCAGCACTCTGACTATCTGGATTATGTGATGGAGCTGAAGAAAAAAGGCGTGATCCGGCACATCGGCATGAGCTCCCACAATCCAAAGGTAGCCATGAAGGCGGTTGAATCCGGATATATAGAGATGATCCTTTTCAGCATCAACCCGGCGTTTGATATGCTGCCGGCGAGTGAGGATATCGATACGATGTTTGCGGAGGAGTTTGACGCGGGACTTAAGGGGATCGATCCGGACCGGGCGATGCTCTATAAGGCCTGTGAGGAGAACGATGTGGGGATCACGGTCATGAAGGGATTCGCGGGCGGAAGACTTTTCGACGCGAAGAGATCTCCGTTCGGTGTCTGTCTTACCCCGGTTCAGTGTATCCACTATGGGTTGACGAGACCGGCTGTCTGTTCCATCATGTGTGGATATGACACAAAGGAGCAGGTGGATGCGGCAGTTGGATATGAGAGCGCTTCAGAGACGGAGAAAGACTATGCGTCTGTAATCGCGAATGCGCCGTTCCATTCCTACCGGGGCGAATGTACATACTGCGGACATTGCAGGCCGTGTGCCGCAAATCTGGATATTGCCATGATCAACAAGTTTTATGATCTGGCAACCATGCAGCCGCAGATCCCGGCGACAGTGCAGTCCCACTATGAGCTGCTGGAACATAAGGCGTCGGAGTGCATCGGATGTCATTTATGCGAAGCGCGGTGCCCGTTTGGAGTACCGATCGCGGAGAGGATGGAGAAGAGCGCGAAGTTATTTGGATGCTGATGTTACGGAGATCGAAAATCCTGTCAGCGAATTATCAACAAAGGAGAAATAGGATCATGTCACTTGAAAAAGCAAAAGCAGATCTGGAACAGAAGGGATTTCTGGATCATGTGATCGAACTGAAGGAATCAACGGCCACAGTGGCAGAGGCTGCGGAGGCGCTGGATGTGAAGCCGGGAATGATCGCGAAGACCATGTCCTTTTTACAGGGGGAAAAAGCCGTCCTGATCCTGACGGAAGGGACGGCAAAGGTCGATAACCACAAATATAAAGATACATTTCATGTAAAGGCGAAGATGATCCCGTTTGATCAGGTAGAAGCGCGGATCGGCCATGCGCCGGGTGGTGTGTGCCCCTTTGGGATCAACGAGGGGATCGAGGTCTATCTGGACGACAGCCTGAAGCAGTTCACAACGGTGTACCCGGCTGCGGGAAATGACCACAGCGCGGTAAAGCTCACGATCCCGGAGCTCGAGCAGGCGGCAGGAGCAAAAGGCTGGGTGGATGTTACATCGAGATCCACCCAAACGCGTTCGCCACAGAACTGATCAGTATGATCGCCGCAAAGATCGGGCAGAGATACTGGATCATAAACTGGAAGATCACTTTTCTGCGGAACGGATGACCGCCGTCGGTGACCTCCTGTTCGATCTTTGCAACTCCGATGACTTTCGATACGAGAAGGCAGGTCGCAATCGCCGCGATCGGCATCATGACAGAGTTTGTCAGGAAATCGAAGAAGTCGAGGAACTGCATTCCGATCACGGTCACACCGGATAACGGACCATATCCGAGACAGGAGAGGGTTCCGAGCAGGATCATAATGACAGCCATAAATACCGTCGCTTTTTTCCGGCTCCAGTGCAGCTCATCCTCAAATGTGGAAACGGCACTCTCGGTCAGGGCGATGGAACTTGTGACAGCCGCGAACAGGACCAGAATGAAAAACAGGGTGCCGACTGCGGCTCCGAGTCCCATGCTTGCGAACACCTTCGGGATCGTGATGAACATCAGCGCCGGACCGGCCTGCAGGGTATCCGGGTCACCGCCGGAGAAGGCGAAGACGGCCGGGATGATCATGAGACCGGCCATGATGGCGATTGCGGTATCGAAGATCTCAACATTCTGGGTGGAATCTTCGATCGAAGTGTCTTTTTTCATGTAGGAACCGAAGGTGATAAGGATTCCCATGGCGATGGACAGGGAGTAGAACATCTGTCCCATAGCGGATACCACCGTCATCCATGAGAAGTTCTCAAGGTTTGGTACCAGAAAATACTTCACACCGCTCATAGCCCCCGGTCTCGATACGGAATAGACCGCGATGAGCAGGGAGAGGACCACGAGGATCGGCATCATAAACTTCGATACACGCTCGATCCCGTTGCGGACACCTGCGTAAATGATAACGACTGTGAACAGGGTGAAGAGAATAAAGCAGATCTCCGTGGAACATCCGTTGGAAATAAACGCGGAGAAGTATTCGTCCGTGGCAAGGGCCTGTCCATGTCCAAAAAGGTATTCAGCCAGATATTTGATGACCCAGCCGCCGATCACAGAATAGTACGGGACGATCAGGATCGGGATCACAGCATTGATCCAGCCGCCGAAGGACAGCCATTTTGACTTTCCGAAAGCTTCGTAGGCACCCACCGGACTCTTTTTCGTCATGCGTCCGAGAGCAGTTTCCGCCACGATCATCGTGTAGCCGAAGGTCAGTGCCAGAATGATATAGACGAGCAGAAAGATTCCTCCGCCATACTTTGCTGCGAGATAGGGGAAACGCCAGATGTTTCCAAGTCCTACGGACGCGCCCGCCGCCGATAAGACGAAACCGAGCTTTCCGGAGAACGAACTTCGTTTATGATTCATAATTAAGGTCTCCTCGTGTTTTTGTCACAAATACATTTGTGCGTGTAAGAGATAGTTTACCATAGAACATGGGAAAAGGCAATTTAATCTGCCGCAGACGCTCAAATTGGAATAGAACCGGCGAGAGGTATAATCAGGAGGCAGAATGGCGGAGCAGATGATGGAACGGGAAATATGGCCTTGTCATATCGCGGAAAAACCAGTGTTGAGGGGAAAATAGAATGTATAAAAAAAGGAACATCCGGAGAATCCTATAATTTGATGGCGAAATTGGCAGTTTTGCGTTATAATGCGATTATACCTACCGGATAAATACAGTTTATACGCGGATGGGTTCAGCATGCGCAAAAAGTGAGATGGGGATACGCTGTGTTCCGGCAGTGAAAATGAGGTTTGACTCGTTTAGAGATACAGAGAGGTGAAATCGTGTTAAAAGCAGAAAACTTAGTCCTTCATGTGGAGGATAACGGTGCGAAAAAATGTCTTCTGGATCATATTTCCTTCCAGGTGGACGATGGAGAAATGTTAGTGATCACAGGACCGAACGGCGGCGGAAAGTCCACGCTGGCGAAAGTCCTGATCGGAATTGAGAAGGCGGAGAGCGGAAAGATTTTTTTAAATGGCGAGGATATCACAAATTACGATATCAACCACCGTGCCAACGCGGGAATCGGATACGCGTTCCAGCAGCCGCCGAGATTTAAGGGGATGACTGTGCAGAGACTTCTCGCGTTAGCGGCGGGAAGAGAGATGTCTGACCAGGAGTGCTGCAAGCTTCTGTCCGACGTGGGACTCTGCGCGGAGGAATATTTAAACCGTCAGATCGACGGAACACTTTCCGGCGGCGAGATGAAGAGAATCGAGATCGCTACGGTTCTCGCGAAGGAACATACCTTATGTATCTTCGATGAGCCGGAAGCTGGAATCGATCTCTGGAGCTTCTCCATGCTGATCCACAAGTTCGAGGAGATCCACAAGGAGAAAAAGCAGAGCCTGATCGTGATCTCCCACCAGGAGAAGATCATCAGCATGGCAGACCGGATCATGGTGATCGACGACGGAAAGATCAAGGCGGAAGGCCTGAAGGAAGATGTCCTGCCGTGCCTGAACGGTCTTGATAAATGCCATACATGTGCAGGAAAAGCGGGGGTGAGAGCGTAATGGTAGAGCTGGATCATGTAGTAGAAGAAGTATTAAAGGTCATCAACGACAA
>CAKRNI010000119.1 GCA_934370915.1 uncultured Lachnospiraceae bacterium | reverse complement strand
GCAAAAGACCTCGCAGGCAGATTCGTCAAGAACTTTGCAAAATATGAGAGCAACGAAGCTGGTAAAGCCCTCGTTGCAGCTGGTCCGCAGATCTGATCGGCTGACGGATCCCGCTTCATACGCTGATAAAATTCAGAGGACACCGCATGTCATGTGTGGTGTCCTCTTTTTTTACACACACGAAGATGTAGATTGTCGCAAACTGCTGCATGGGATGCCCGTATGTGCTCTGAAACATTTTTTACCCTGTAATATTTTTTACCTTGTAATATTTTTACCCTGTAAAATATTAATCCTGCAAAATATTAGTCCTACAAAATATCGGTCCTGCAAAATATATAAAAATCTGCTTGCTATTATGATAATAATATGCTATTATATCAGTAACAGTTACTATTATTATTTTATAAGCAATAAGGAGGTCCCCTATGAGTATTAAATTCTATATCTGCAATCACTGCAAAAACATTATCACAAAAATGAACGATTCCGGCGTCCCGGTTGTCTGTTGCGGCGAGAAGATGACGGAACTGATCCCGGGTACTTCTGACGGTGCCTATGAGAAACATGTTCCGGCTTTTGAAGTAAATGGAAATAAAGTCTCCGTAAAGGTCGGCTCGGTGGAACATCCTATGATGGAAAAGCACTATATCCAGTGGATCCTGATCGAGACAAATCTCGGTACACACTGCCGCTATCTCACTCACGAAAATAAGCCGGAAGCTGAGTTCTTCCTCGCTGAAGACGAAACACTTACTGCCGTTTATGAATACTGCAATCTTCACGGACTCTGGAAAGCGGAAGCTTAAAATAACGAATCGGCTGGTACTCGATTTGCAGTACCAGCCGATTCATTTATCCCGTCATTCCGTTTCTATTCTGTCCGCGTACCGGACCGGATGCCCGATGGGCTTTCTGCCTTCAGCGCATTCGGATAGATCTTTTTAAGCACCTCATCTCCATAATGCTCATCCATCACCTGCTGCCACGCAGAATCCGCCGGAATCCCCTTTTCCCGCTCATTGCTTCTCACAAGCGCCAGCCCTGAGACCGCCATGTCCACGCAGAAAAATATCAGAAGAAGCCACGTTGCCGCTTTGCCGAATTTCATAGGGATCTTTTCGATCCATGCAGACATTACCGGATAGATACCCTTGATCCATGCGACCGCAGCGATCCCCCAGAAAAAGCAGTAGAGAAGATTGATCCGTCCGCCAAGGTTAAAGGGAATCTTGCTGTAATCCCAGAACACCTTTCCGAAACATATTTCTGTCAGGACACTGCAGGTATACTCATAAGCACCGCCAAGAAATGTTCCCATAAAAAATAAAAACCGGTCTGAATAATTCCGATAGCGGTACAGCAACATCGTCGCCGCCGCCAGAGCCACGCCCCAGACGATGCTGAAGGGTCCCCAGACAAAGCTGCTGCGGCTCATCCACACTCCAGCCGTCACTCTGCAGAAGATCGTCTCCACGATATCGCCGAGAAAGGCGCCGACTATGAGGAGCAGGACTATCTTATAAAAGCATAGTCCATAGGCGAAGGTCGTCTTTCTCTGCTCTGCCTCCGCCTGAAGCTCCTCCCGGTACGCCGCCTCCGGATAGGCGTTTCGGATACGGTGGTCCACCCACCGATAGATGTTCCGTTCCAGTCTTGAACTCACACCTGTAAGCCAGGAGTCCACACCTTCCCATTGGCGGATCCTCCGGCTTCTTCCGGACAGAATGCAAAGCGTCGCCGTGATATCCAGCACCAGCACCCCGGTCAGGATCCACATGAGCAGATGTCCCGGAGTCCGCGGGATCATCCGGAATACCCGGACAAGGACCGGTGCGCCCCAGCGCATCGTAATGGTTCCCAAAGCTCCCCAGAAAATGGACACCGGCAGACAGATATATCCGTCAAGATTGCATGTGATCCCGGAGTAATCCCACCACCGCTCGCGGTACATTTTCTCGATCACATGGCCTGCGATCCACTCGGCCAACGTCGAAAAGATCATACTGCCAAGAAACAGCCAGATTCCATGCAGTTCCCGGCATACGACAAGCAGTGCCGTTCCCGTAATACCATAGATCACGCAGAGCGGTCCGTTCACAAGACCTCTGTTTACGAGTCTCCTGCTTCGCACTGCAGCCATCGCAGTCTCAAGGACCCAGCCGAAAAAGCTGAACGCAAAGAACAGCCACAGGCGCTCAAATCCTGTATAACCCATATTTTGTACCTATCCTCTCCTGATTTTTCTTTTGTATTCCCGGAAGCCCCGCCTCATTTATGCATCTGTTCCCCGGAATACTGTCCTCCGCTTTTTCATTCCCCTTTATCAGATCAAATTCTTTAATTTTCCATCCTGCTTCTATAAAAAGCAGAACATGTATCCAGATATTCTACCACATTTCTCTTTCATATAGAATATGTTTCTTTTATTTCGTTTTTTCAATATTTTCCTTTTTAAATAAGGGCATCTTCCACCGCCCCCCTGCATTCAATATTTTGAATAAATATACATAAGATTCTCCGCTTTTTCCGTTACTTTCGCCATGTTTATCCGTGTTGTAAAGACATTTGTTTTTCATTCATGCTCCTACGCCGCAGTCCCGCTCCCTCGATCCTTTCATTTTCCTCCCCGTTCCTTATTTTCCTTTAGAATTTTTTCCAATCCGATCATTTTCCCTGTATTTTTATGATTTTTACCAAATTTTCTTAATTAATTTCCAGTTTTTTTCTTATAATAAATTGTTCATTTTTTCACAACTATATGTTATACTGGACAAGTTCGTGTCACGCGGACAAATATTTTTTATATCAAAGGAAGGTCTCTTATGGAAAACACCAAGAAAATTGACTGGTACACCCTGGCCTTCATGGCATTCTCCACGGTTTGGGGATTCGGAAACGTGCTGAATGGCTTCGTTTACTTCAACGGAGTACAGGTAATCTTCAGCTGGATTCTGATGTTTGCTCTCTATTTCGTGCCTTATGCCCTGATGGTAGGTGAGCTCGGCTCCGCCTTCAAGCAGTCCGGCGGCGGCGTCAGCTCCTGGATCCACGAAACAATCAGCCCGAAATGTGCTTATTACGCAGGCTGGACTTACTGGGCTTGCCATGTCACTTACATTGCAAGTAAAGGCAGCGGCGGATTAAAAGCATTAAGCTGGATGGTATTCCAGAACGGCTCCACTTACGACACATTCCCGACGATTGCGGTACAGATGGCAACACTCGCTGTGTTCCTGTTCTTCTGCTGGGTTGCAAGCCGCGGCTTAAACCCGTTAAAGAAATTAGCTACCATCGCCGGTACCAGTATGTTCGTAATGTCGATCCTGTTCATCTTAATGATGTTCGCAGCACCGGTTATCAACCCGAACGGCGGTTTCGTTTCCGCTGACTACTCAGTAAAGGGTCTGATTCCGCAGTTCAACGTGAACTACTTCACATCCCTCTCCATCCTTGTATTCGCTGTAGGCGGATGTGAGAAGATCTCCCCTTATGTAAATAAGGTAAAAGATCCGTCCAAGGGCTTCCCGAAGGGTATGATCATGTTAGCCGTTATGGTTATGGTCTGCGCGATCCTTGGAAGTATCGCAATGGGTATGATGTTTGATCCGGCTGTCATCAACGAGAGCCAGGACAGCTTTAAGTCCTACGTTTCCAACGGCGCTTACTGGTCCTTCCAGAAGCTCGGTGAGTACTACCATGTCGGCAATCTCCTGCTCGTTATCTACGCAGCATGCAACGCCATTGGTCAGTTCTCCACACTTGTATTAAGTATCGATGCTCCGCTCCGTATGCTTCTTGACAACGAGGATGCAAGACAGTTCGTCCCGTCCGGTCTCTTAAAGAAAAACGAGCACGGCGCATACATCAACGGTATCAAGATGGTTATCTGCTTATCTGGAAGTATCATCCTGATCCAGTCCTTCGTACCGGGCGCAGCAGCCGTACTGACTCAGTTAAACAAACTGAACTCCGTAACCATGCCGCTTCGTTACTTATGGGTATTCGCAGCATATATTGCTCTCAGAAAATCCCTCAATAAGTTCAACCCGGAATACAGATTCACAAAGAACCAGACCGTTGCTCTTGTTGCCGGTGGCTGGTGCTTCTTCGTAACAGCTGCATGCTGTCTCCTCGGAATGTACGTGGAAGGCGATATCGCTTCCACAGCATTAAACATAATCACACCGATCGTGCTCACAGCCCTCGGTCTGATCTTACCGGAACTCAAAAAGCGGGAAGTTGCAAAGGCGAAATAATTTATTTCAGCAATAAAAAGACTCAGGAATTCATTTTCCTGGGTCTTTTTTTCATTCCAACATTCTATATTTCTGCCTTACTCCTTCAAAAAAACTAAGACTCTGGAATTCTGATCATATACATCAGAACTCCAGAGTCTTTTCTAAGCTTTTCTTTACACTTCCTCAATTCGGTGCAGCTCCCACACTCTCACATTCACCGGCTCCACAGCGCCGCCGCAGTATGGGCAGACGCGTTCTCCCAGATCAGCAACCGGAGCGCCGCAATTCGGACAAGTGACGCCAACAGCGGTCTCTCCATCCCGGATCTTTGTGATATCCTGAATATAGACCAGCTCCAGGTTGAAACGGTGCTGTTCCTTCTCCCTATCCACATTTTTCTTTTTATCCGGGGTCTTTAACGTATGAAGATACTCCACCGAGGACTGGATCCTGATCCGGCATTTTCCTGGATCTTTGTCGTATCTGGAGATCTCCGTCTGATGGACATGGATCGCGTCAAATTCTTCCCGGATCTCCTTCTCCTCCATCTCCTCGATCTTCAGCCGCACCTGATCCTTTAAGGACACAGACACCTTTCCGAGGTAGGAGAGATCCCGGTGTTCCAGCGCCTCCAGAAAGCCCTTTAACTGATTCTCACACCTCTGTTTCCACTCCGGCCAGTGAAATTCCGGGAAATCCTTCTCAATCCGCGGAAGTTCCACCCTCGTCATTCCGGACACCGACTTCGGTGTATCGTCCTCCAGCGCTTCCTGACGTTTCAATCCCTCCACCAGATTCGGAGTACCAAAGAATTCCTGTGAAATCTGCCGGACCTTAAATAACACAAAAAGGATTGCCCCGATAAGCCCAAGACCTGTCATGATCGCGACTATGAGGATCGCGTTTCCTGCTGTCATACTGTTCCCTCCTGCTGTAAGGAATCCTCCAAACGAACCCCTTTCGTTATCGTGGTTTCACCATACATTTTCAACTGCTGACCGCATAGACAAAACAGGGCAGCCGGCCGGAGTTTCACTCCAACCGCCGCCCTGAAATTACTTGTTATTTATTTAAATAATCGATCGCAGTCTGTGCTAACAGGGAGGAACCTCTCCAGAGGATATCCTCGTCCACATCAAAACGGCTGTTATGTAACGGCCATACCGGGTCCTGATCCGGTTTAGCGGTACCAAGCCATACGAATGCACCTTTCTTCTCTTTCAGGTAGAAGGAGAAGTCCTCTGCCGGCATTGCCGGGAGTTTTACATCCACAACATCATCCTTGCCGAAGAGCTTGATTGCTGTATCGCGAATCAGCTCAGCGTCCTCCTCATGGTTTACAAGCGCCGGATAACCATGACCATAGTTGATATCTGCAGTTGCGCCGGACTGTAAGCAGAGACCATCGAGAGTCTTTCTCATAGAATCCTCGATCATCGCACGGGTATCCTCATTTAATGTGCGAACAGTTCCATCCAGTGTACAGTCACCTGCGATAATATTGTATCTTGTTCCTGCGTTAAAAATACCGAATGTCACAACAGCATTGTCGAGCGGATCAACTTTTCTGCTGACGATGGTCTGTGCGGCCATAACGAACTGGGAACCGAGAACAACAGCGTCAATACCCTGATTCGGTTTTGCGCCATGGGCAGTCTTACCATGGATATTGATCGTAAAGTGGTCTGTTGCAGCCATTAACGGACCTGCCTTCACACCGATCTTTCCGTGCGGAAGATCCGGCCATACATGAAGACCGAATACAGCTTCCACGTCATCCATATATCCGGAATGGAGCATTCCTCTGGATCCGCCAACCGGAGACATCTCCTCTGCAGGCTGGAAGATCAGCTTTACAGTTCCTGCAATCTCTTCTCTTCTCTCGCAGAGAAGCATTGCAGCACCGAGAAGACCTGTCATGTGGTTGTCATGTCCGCAGGCATGCATAACACCGTCATTCTGGGACTTGTAAGGAACCTCATTCATCTCCTGGATCTGTAATGCGTCCATATCCGCACGGAGAGCAACGACTTTACCCGGTTTCTTTCCCTTGATAACTCCGACTACACCGTATCCGCCGACATTTTCATATACTTCGTCGCATCCCATCTCCTTCAGATACTCTGCTACCTTCTTTCCGGTTCTTTCCTCATGCTGGGAAACCTCCGGGTGCATGTGAAAATCTCTTCTGATTTCAGATAATTTCGGCATGAAAGCCTTTGCTGACTCCGTAATTGTGCCCATTTTTATGTCCTCCTTATTTTTGAAGTCTTAATGAAAAGAACCCGGCGACAGTCCGTCTCCGGGTTCTTCTGAGTTCTCTGAATTATAAACCAAGAGCCTCTTTAACTTTAGCAACGATATGAACACCGATGTCCTTAGAAGCATCTACAGACTGAGCGCCGATGTGCGGGGATACGATAAAGTTATCGCACTCGAACAGCGGGCTTGCGAATGTATCATTACCTGTTAAGCCGCTGCCTGCAAGCTCGTTCTCCATAACGTCTGCTGCGTAACCGCCGATTCTGCCCTCTTTCAGAGCTTCGTACATATCAGCCTCGTTTACAATACCGCCACGGCTCATGTTAAGAACAACAGCGCCGTCTTTCATCTCAGCGATGGATTTCTTATTGAAGAGATCCTTTGTCTCCGGTGTCAGCGGTACATGGATGGAGATGAAATCAGCAACCTTGATCAGCTCATCGATAGAAGCCTTTGTTGCGCACTGCTGCTTAAATACCTCGTCCGGAAGGAACGGATCGTAAGCAACGATGTTCATCTTGAATGCACGGCCAAGCTCGCCTACACGCTGACCGATACGGCCGAATCCCATGATACCAAGAGTCTTTCCTCTTAACTCACGGCCTTCGAATTTGTACTTATCCCACTCGTGGTTATATTTTACATCATAGTTCGCTGTAAAGGTTCCACGGGAGATGTCTAACATCTTGGAGATTGTTAACTCTGCTACTGCGTTTGCGTTTAAGCCCGGTGCGTTGAATACCTGAATTCCTTTGGACTTCGCATATTCCATATCGATATGGTTTAAACCAACGGAGCAAACACCGATAACTTTTAAGTTCTTAGCTGCGTCAAGGATCTCTTTGTCGATCTTCGGGTCTACACGCATGATCAGGACATCAACATCACCGATCTCAGCGATAAGCTGCTCTTTGCTGGACGGAAGATTGTCAGCTGTTTTAACGTTCATGCATTTGCTGAGCTCCTCAGCGATACCACCCCATACTTTGTCAATGATAAGGCAATTCATAATAA
>CAKRNI010000118.1 GCA_934370915.1 uncultured Lachnospiraceae bacterium | reverse complement strand
AACAGTGTATTGGTAAGCAGACATTTCGACGCATACACCGGATCTGATCCATATTTCTCCGCCAGAAGCGCCGTCGTGCTTCCCGCAGGCATCGCTGTAAGAATCACCGCGCATCCTGTCATGATCGGATCTGCATTTAACAGGCGCATGATAAAGAGCGCCAGAAACGGCAGCGCCACAAGACGCATAAACGCCAGATACACTGTACTCCAGTCCTTAAAGGACGCCGGCGTCAGTTCCGTCATCATCGTTCCGATCAGGACCATGGAGAGCGGAGTTGTACAGTTTCCAAGACCTGTGACAGACTTTGCCAGAAATTCCGGCAGAGTAAAGTCTGTGAAGCTTCTGAAAAGTCCGATAAAGATCACAATCACGCACGGATTCAGCATGACCTTCTTAAATGCCGCCTTTTTATCCGCCTCCGCCGTGAAAATTGACACTCCCGCCGTCCACATAAAGATGCGGTTCGGGATAATAAAGATCGACGCCAGGAACATTCCCGCCTCGCCGAGCACCGCCTTCACGATCGGCAGCCCCAAAAACGCCGCGTTATTGACGAGTGTGGCATACTGTAAGACGGATTTTTTCTCCTTCGGATACATGTTGTAGACAACTTTTCCACCAAGCCATGCCGCGAAGCAGATAAAAAATGCTACTCCGAGACACAGGGCCGCCTGTTTTAACATGTCCACTGTGATATGCATGCTGAAGGAGTTAAAGATCATACAGGGCAGCGTGATCCTGAGGACAAAATCCGTGAGCTTTCCCTGCATCTTTTTCTCAATAATTCCACGCTTTCTGCAGTAAAATCCCACCGCCATGTACACGAGCAGGATCGCCTGGGTCGAAAGCATCTTCATAAAATTTTCCATACTGTTCCCTTATTTTCAAATATACACCGTTCGAAAAAGGGCTGTGCAGAGAACAGCGTTTCCGCCGCCTGCACAGCCCTTTGCTGCCCTCTCGGGATTAAAATTATTCGTCTACGCTGTAGTTCGGAGCCTCTTTTGTGATGTGGATATCATGCGGATGGCTCTCGCGAAGTGCGGCTGCGGAGATCTTAACAAAATGACTGTTCTCCTGAAGCTCTTTGATATCATGGGCACCGCAATATCCCATGCCGGCACGAAGACCGCCCAGCATCTGGAATACGGTATCCTCAACGAATCCCTTGTAAGCGACACGTCCTTCAACGCCTTCCGGAACAAGCTTCTTCGCGTTCGACTGGAAGTAACGGTCCTTACTGCCGTTCTCCATAGCGGAAATAGATCCCATTCCACGGTAAACTTTATATTTTCTTCCCTGATAAAGTTCGAAGTCTCCCGGGCTCTCATCGCAGCCCGCGAACATGGATCCCATCATGCAGACATTACCGCCGGCTGCGAGAGCCTTTGTAACATCTCCGGAATACTTGATACCGCCGTCGGCGATGATCGGAATACCGTACTCCTTCGCAACCGCATAGCAGTCCATAACAGCAGTGATCTGCGGAACACCGATACCTGCAACGACACGTGTCGTACAGATAGATCCCGGTCCGATACCAACCTTGACAGCGTCAACGCCGGCCTCGATCAGGGCTCTTGTCGCCTCACCTGTTGCAACGTTACCAGCGATCACCTGAAGATCCGGGAATTTCTCCTTGATCATCTTTACGCAGTTGATAACATTCGCGGAGTGTCCGTGTGCAGAGTCAAGAACAACAACATCGACCTTTGCATTTACAAGAGCTTCCGTTCTTTCAAGAACGTTTGCTGTGATTCCGATTGCGGCACCGCAGAGAAGTCTTCCGTGGTCATCCTTAGCGGAGTTCGGATACTTGATCTGTTTCTCGATATCTTTGATCGTAATGAGTCCCTTTAAGTTAAAGTTTTCATCGACGATCGGAAGCTTCTCGACTCTTGCCTTTGCAAGAATGCGCTTTGCTTCTTCCATAGTTACGCCTTCTTTAGCTGTAACCAGATGCTCGGAAGTCATGCACTCTTTGATCTTCTTGGAATAGTCTTCCTCAAATTTCAGATCACGGTTTGTGATGATTCCGACAAGCTTTTTACCCTCAGTGATCGGAACACCGGAAATGCGGAATTTTGCCATCAGCTCATCTGCATCTTTTAATGTATGTTCCGGGGACAAATAAAATGGGTCTGTGATTACTCCGTTTTCAGAACGTTTTACCTTATCTACCTCTTCAGCCTGCGCCTCGATCGACATGTTTTTGTGAATGATACCGATTCCGCCCTGTCGCGCCATAGCGATCGCCATGCGGTGCTCAGTAACGGTATCCATGCCGGCACTCATAAATGGAATATTGAGTTTGACTTTCTTTGTCAGGTGTGTTGAAACATTAACCTGATTTGGGATTACTTCAGAATATGCAGGTACAAGGAGCACATCATCAAATGTAATACCTTCACCAATGATCTTACCCATTTTATGGTTCCCTCTCTTTCTTCTGTTTTATTATGTTTAAAAAAAATATAACTAAAAACTGTCATAACGTCAGTTCCAGTTATTACAGTAGAGTATAACAGCTTTGTCGAATTTTAGCAACAGGCAATTCATATAATTTTTTTGCGATTTTATATTATTTTTGCTTATAAACATACAGAAAATTTCTTTTTCCTTCTGTCATTTTCCAACGTATCTTTCGTTTTCTTCCACCGGCTGCGTTTTTCCCTCTGCCGGTCTACTTGTAGTCCTTTAATATCTCCAGAAATTCCCGGTTTTCTTCATGGGAGCGGACACAGATCCTGTAAAATCGTTTGTCAAGCAGTCTGTAATTCCTGCATGACCGGATCAGGATCCCCCGTTCCAGAAAATATTCGTATAGCCAGGATTCCTGACCGGTCTTGAAATCCTTAAACAGGAGGAAATTCGCGTCCGAGTGGAATACCGTGAACCCTGCTTTCGTCAATCCGTCGGAAAGATACTGCCGTTCTTTCGCCACCGTCTCCCGCATCTTTTTCAGAAAAGGGATCCGTTCTTCCGAAAGTGCCGCATATCCCGCTTCCTGCGCCGGGATTGAAACGCTCCAGGGCTGCCAGTTCTCCTCCATCCGTTCTAAGAGCTCCCTGCTTGTACAGAATCCATACCCCAGCCGCAGTCCCGCCATGGCATACGTCTTTGTGAATGCCCGGAGAAGAAATAAGATTCCGCCATGTTCCGGTCTTCCGGTCTCCCAGTCAAGAAATTCACGGATACAGCCACAGCTTCGCTCCTCATCAAGGAATTCCACAAAGCATTCGTCCAGAACCAGCAGGATCCCATGTTTCTTGCAGTAGTCTAAGATTTTACAAAGATCTGCCTGCCGGATCATTGCCCCTGTGGGATTCGCCGGAGTGCATAAAAATATGATCTCCGGCTGCTCTGCTCTCAAAAAATCCAGAAATTCCGATATATTTAAGAAAAAAGATTCCGCCTCTTTTAAATAGAAAAAAGCGATTTCTGTCCCACAGGATCTCAACGCCGTTTCATACTCCGCGAAAGATGGCGCTGGGAGCACTGCCTTTTGGGGCCGTACCGCCTGTACCAGCCGGAAGATCAGTTCCGCCGCCCCATTTCCGAAGATCATCTGATCCTCCGGGACACCGGTAACCTCTGACAACCGTCCCCGCAGGTTTTCGCAGGAGCTGTCCGGATATCCTGTACAGAAAGCAATGCTCCTCTGGGCTGCCTCCCAGACAAAATTCGGCATTCCCAAAGGATTTACGTTGACCGAGAAATCCAGCTCCACATTCCGGTTCCGGTAGATATCACCACCGTGTCCGTACTCCATCATGCCTCACCGCCCTTTAAAACCATCGGGATCCCGCAGACAACGCGGCATACCTTCGCCGCCCGTGCTGCCAGATACTGGCAGGCGTCCCCGCTCATCTCCCGCCACAGGCGGTCCGTTTTATCGATGGGAACGATTCCGCAGCCGATCTCATCGCAGGTGATGACTGCGTTGGGGTTCTTCTTAAGGATCATATCCAGATACCGGTACATGACCTCCTCGATCAGGATCTCGCTATTTTCCGTTTCTTTCGTCTGCTCTCTGACCATCTTTGTTTCTCCGGCAGATGTTCTTTCAGCCGGGTCCCTCACGGCTGCAGTTCTCTCATTTATTTCTCTGCGGATGTTGTCGCAGAACACTCTGTCACCCTCTCTCTTCACGTCATACTCCCCCAGCACTGCGTCTATCAGCCTTCGAATATAGATATGAAGATTCCGAACAGCCTCCGAATTAAACGCGTCTTCCATTGGCGACTGTTCCCCGTCTGCCACAAGAATGAACCGCTTCTCTTCCGTCATCGCCTCACGCATCGCAAGGCTTGATTTTCCCTGATACGCGCCTCCCACAAAAAGCCTGATCCCTCTCTGACGATCCACAGATCGATCCGTTCTTCTCTCTTCCACTTCCGTATCTTCCCTCTTCTTTTTCTTCACTATCACCGGCTCCCCGCAGATCACCTCGTACACTTCATCTGCCTCCCCGGCCAGTGCGCAGTTGATTCCGCCCAGCAGCTTCCGGTACGCTTCCGTCTCCTCCGAGTAGGGGCCCTGATCTCCGGACACATCATTTGTCACGATCACCAGAAAATCCGCATTTTTCCTGATCATCCTGATTCCTTCCAGGATCCGTTCCATCGCTCCATTCTCCGGATTCTCCATGTCCCGGCGATACATCTCGTTCGCCGCAAGGTTGGAAACACACTCCAACAGACACCGGCTCCTGGCGGGGACCTCCACCTTCGAAAGATCCACAGGACATTCGATGGTCATAAAATTCTTTTTTTCCCGCATTTTGCGGTGTTTTCGGATCCGCTCCCTGCACTCCTCGTCCCAGGCGATCATGGTTGCAATGTAGCAGGAAGGCTGATGGCGCAGATCCATTTCCCGGACGCCGCCGCGCATCGATTTTTCGGCGGTTTCCGCCATCGCCGCTTCTCTCTTCGCCTGTTCTGCGATCAGGGTCTCCGCAAATGCGGACTTTCCGCTGGAGCTTCCCCCATTTATCAGGATCATCATATTCTTTCTACTCTGTCCTCTCAATTTTTCTTTCCGATCCGCATTTTTCTCCGGACTTTCCGATCATATAATACGCTGCGGCCACCGTCACGCCGTCCTCCGCTTCCTTATGGATCAGGATCCTGCACTCTGAAGCTCTCACACCCAGCCTGCACGCAGCCACTGCGGACCGCTCACAGACATTTCCGGTTCCCGTGGTCTTTTGCACAAATTCCGACTCCGGAAAATCTCCCGGCTGTCCGTTTAACTCCTCACTGGAAAATGTCAGAAATGGCACCTGAAGTTCCTTTGCGAATTCGATGAGTCCCTGCTCCTGCTTCTTGATGTCGATGCTCGCCACCGCAAAGACGCTTCGCAGATCGATCCCGTTCCGCTCCATCGCGCTTTCCACCGCTGTCCGGATCTTCTCCACAGGTGTCCCGCGTTTACAGCCGATCCCAAGCGCCACACACCGTGGGATCAGGCGCAGAACGCGGTCCGACGGAATCCCTTTCTTTTCTTTTCCGGACACCGTAACCCAGAGATTCCGCTTACAGATCCGATCCTCAAAAAGTCCCTCCGGAATCTTTTTCCACGCTGAAAATCCGAAATCCGAGAACACTCCCACCGGCTCACCCGCAAGGATATCAGCCGAAATCTCCTTCGCAAGTTTCCGGTCCGTGATCACGAAACCATGATCCTTTGCAAACACGTCCACCGCAAATTTCTTCTCCACATCCGTCGCCGTTGTCACCACCGGCACTGCGCCGATCCCAGAAGCCACCGTTTCCGCCAGCCGGTTCGCTCCACCCACATGTCCGGAAAGAAGCGGGATCACAAACTGTCCCGCCTCATCCACACAGACCACCGCAGGATCCTGGAACTTATCCCGCACATATGGTGCAATGGAGCGCACCGCGATCCCGCAGGCACCCACAAAAATAAGAGCATCGTCCCGCAGAAAAGCCTCCTTCGTCCACTCCGAAAGTCCGCCCTCCGGCACCGCCTGATAAGGCACTCCGGCATCTGCCGCCGCAAGCTGCAGTGCGTACCGCCCGGCAATCCACAGAGACTGATACAGAGTGCCCCCGCCGCAGGATCTGTCCTCCGCCTTTGCGCTCCTATCATGATGTTCCGGACAGGACGCATTCGCGAAAGCTTCAGAAGCTCCGGAAAGGGTGTCGCTGATCCGCTTCATCGTCTCAAATCCGGCTCTTGTAAAACAAATAAGCGATATATTCATAATTGATTCCCTTCCGAGATCTGATTTTTCCATATGACTGAACTGCTGTATCTCTCTTCCCTAATTATAAAAGAAAACCGCCATTGTTTCAATGGCAGTTTTCCTCTGGATTCTCCTTATCCTGCGTTTTCGCGGACATTTCTCTCTTCTTTTTTGTCACAAGACCGCCGATCCTGCCGCTCTCTTTTGCGGTAAGGCATCGCCAGCCACCGGCGATTACCTTGTCCGCCAGCCCCAGCTCCTTCGCGATCTCGAATTTCATCCGGTCCTCCGGCTTTAAGTGCTCCGGATCCACCGGTTCTCTTTTTTTCTTCGACACAGGCTCACGCTCCTTCCATATGGAGAGTATGCCCGCTGTCCGGCATTTTCATACAGATCGGTTTCTACTAAGATCCCATTATTTATTTTGCGTATCCATTCTCACCCTGAAATACGACGATCTTTTCTGCCTTATTTCCGTTCTCCTCGTTCCAGATCAGGATCTCGGTTCCTTCTGTAAGGTCTTCCTCGGAGACAATATTTCTTGTCAGATATGGAAGAAGTCTTGTTTCAGCGGTAATCATGTAATTGATCCCATTCTCGGCTGTGAGGACCCACTCACCTTCTGTATTTGCAGCCGTCACTTTCTTTACCTTCGTATATCTCGGGAAATCATATCCCTCTGCCTGTACTAAGATCAGCAGACCATTTGTGATCGGCGGAAGGCTCAACGTCATTGCCTCGTCTACATAAGCGCTGATGGTATTTCCTTCTTTCAGATCACCGAGTTCCACCGGATAACCATTCTCTGCGTCCAGAACCTTCGTATCCTCTGCGATCGTAATTACAACATCCTCATCAAATCCATTATCCTGGCGATGCATCGTAAGCTGTCCGTCTTCCACAGAAACGATCGTTCCCATCATCGGATCAGACTCACTTGCAACCTCCGTGTCTGCCGCTCCACTTTCCTGACCGGTACCGTCCGGAAGTTTTCCCGCCTCGTTTTCCGTAGTCGCAGAAGTCTCCGTTCCTGCAGGAGTCTCAACTGCTGTCGTTTTTGTCTCCTCCTTTGTCTGTCCATCCACCTTGCCGCATCCGGTGATCCCCATAGATGCGATCATCATGGCCGCACAGGCAAGCGCAGTCATTCTTTTCATATTTTTCGTCATAATAAAATTCCTCCTGTTCTCTTGTATCGGTCTTTGCCGGACTGCATTGTTTTATAGCAGTCTCCTGCAAATACCGATTTGCGGCCATCCTGATTTTTCGGTGTTACTGACACTGCCCGTGTACAGTAACTTTTCAGGTTCTTCCGCCGTCTTTTGCTTTTGTACGGTTATCTTAACATACAAA
>CAKRNI010000117.1 GCA_934370915.1 uncultured Lachnospiraceae bacterium | reverse complement strand
ACCGGAATTCCGACGGATTCCGCCGCATCCGGGGACTCACCGACCGCACGGATATGCATGCCGAGTCTCGTGTACTTGAACATGTACCAGACAACTGCCACCAGGATCAGCGCCGCATATGTCAGGACATGGTGTCCGGAGAGCACCGCGCCGATCACCGGGATATCCTTAACGACCGGGATCGTCACACTCGGAAGCTTTAAGGACGGCAGGGATGTGGACGCACCCTTTTCGCCAGTGATCAGGTACAGGACAAAGATCGTTCCGCCGGAGGCGAAGGTGTTTAACGCGATACCGGAGATGACCGCGTTGGAGTTTAATTTCAGGATAAAGTAGGCAAGGATGTTGCTGACGATAAAGCCCGCAAGCACCGCACCCAAAAATCCGATCCAGGCACTCTGGGAGAACGCACTGACAACAACGCCCACAAAGGCGGAGATCAGCATGGTTCCCTCAAGGGCGATGTTGCTGGTTCCGGATCTCGAGGAGATCATAGCCCCCAGTGTCGTTAAAAGCACCGGTGTCGCGCTTCGAAATATTGCGAAATAGAACTCCGGGAGACTCAATGTTTTTAAAATTTCCTGTAAGATTCCCATCTGTTACGCCTCCCCTTTCAGTGCTTTTTTCGCTTCCTCGCGCTGTTTCCAGCCTGCCATGAACCGCTCGGCCGTCACAAACAGGATCAGAACTGCCTGGATGATGGATACCAGCTCGTTCTGGACATCGGAACGTCTGGACATCAGGTCCGCGCCGACACGGATGTATGCCAGGAAAAATGCCGCGAACGGTACCATCTTCGGGTTATTGCCGGACAGGATCGCGATGATAACACCGTCCCAAGCGTAGGACGGGGAATCCTGCCAGTTAAAGCGCTGGTACATGCCCATCTGTTCGACCGCACCGCCGAGACCTGCAACGGCACCAGCGATGACCTGGGTCATGATAATGACGCGGCTGGTGCGGATTCCGGAGTATTTTGCGAATTCCGGGTTGCTTCCGGATATGCGCACCTCATATCCGAATTTTGTCTTGTATACAAGAATGTATAACAGGATCACCGCCGCGATGGCAATGAGATATCCAACATGGAAGTTCGTTCCGGAGATCAGCTTTCCGAGAGACGCTGTCGCCTGGTATTTCTTCGATGCAAAGGTTCCCGCCTCACGGTCCGCAAGGAACTTCGTCACGTTGTAGATCCCAAGGTAGAAGAACACATAGTTGAACATTAAGGAAGTTACCAGCTCATTCGTGTGGAAATACACCTTTAAGAGCGCTGGGATACTTCCGATGAGTCCGCCCACAGCCGCAGCCGCGATCATGATCACGATCGGGTGTACTGCGAACGGCAGGGATGTCTTGATGGCAAGAGCCGCTGTCACGACAGCGCCCGTGTAGAGACATGCGTCCGCGATCATGGAGAAGTTGCCGGACTTGAACACCAATCCCAGGGCAAGTCCTGTGAAGATCAACGGCACGCTGCTGGCAAACACTTCAAAAAAGTGACGTTTGGACTGCAGCGGTCCTAAAAACAGGTTGTAAATCGCGGTCACCGGCTCCTCGCTGACTGCAAAGATCACCGCCACCGACAAGGCGATGGCAATGCCGAACGCGCAGAGAAGTCTTACGATGGTAAATTTTTTATTCACAGTAAGCACCTCCGATCTGCTCTTTTGAGTCTTCTTTTACGCCCAGCATGTAGAGACCGAGCTCGTTCTCCGACGTCTTCTTCACATCGGAGATATGTCCAACGATGCGGCCCTCATGCATGACGAGGATCGTATCACTCAGGGAAAGGATCTCGCTCAGATCCGCAGATACAAGCAAGATCGCTTTCTTTCTGCTTCTCATGTCCACGATCTTCTTTCTGATAAACTCAATGGCGCCGACATCGATACCTCTGGTCGGCTGGTTCATGATCAGAAGATCCGGTTCATAATCGAACTCACGTCCCACAACGACCTTCTGGACGTTACCGCCGGAGAGCTCCGCGATGGACTGCTTGGAGTTATCGAATTTTACAAGGAACTCTTTTAAGATCCGGTTCGTAAACTCGCTGATTTTTTTACTGTCCAGGAGTCCGTGGGTCTTTAATTTATCGGTATAGTAGACCTTGGAGATCGCGTTGTCCTCCAGGGAAAGCTTCGGAGCCGTGCCGAATTTCATACGGTCCTCGGAAACGTGGGAGATTCCCGCCTCCTGACGTGCAAGCACCGGGGCGTTGGAAATATCCTTTCCGTTCATTGTGATCGTTCCCTGCTGCTGTTTTAAGGTTCCGACAATGGCTTCCACGAGCTCTGACTGGCCGTTTCCGTCGATTCCGGCGATTCCTAAGATCTGTCCTTCTTTGATAGAGAAGGAAACATGGTCCAGTCTCGTCTTTCCGAACTGGTCCACGTAGACCATATCTTTCACGGAGAATACGGTCTTTCCTGGCTCCATCTCTTCCTTTTCAATATCCAGGCTGACATCGCGGCCAACCATCAGGCGGGAGATCTCCTGTTCATCAAGATCGGAGATCTCGTATGTTCCCATGGTCTTTCCGTCCCGGAGGATCGTCATGCGGTTGCAGAGTGCCTTGACTTCGTTTAATTTGTGGGAGATAAAGATGATCGTGTGGCCGTTTTCTCTTAAAAGTTTTAACTGTTCAAATAATTCTTCTGTTTCCTGTGGTGTCAGCACGGCTGTCGGCTCGTCCAGGATCAGAATGTGGGCACCCCGGTAAAGTGCCTTTAAGATCTCAAGCTTCTGACGCATGGCAAGAGAAATGTCCTCGACTTTTTCCTTCGCCTCTACCTTCAGATTGTATTTGTCGGAAAGCTCCGTGGTGATCCTCACCGCCTCTTTCCGGTCTACTTTAAATACAGTTCCTGTCTCCGCGCCGAGAATCAGGTTCTCCGCAACGGTCATGGACGGAACCTGCATAAAATGCTGGTGTACCATGCCGAGTCCGGCCGCGATCGCATCGCTGGATGATGAGAAGTGTACTTCTTTTCCATCCACGAAGATCTGGCCTTCCGTCGGTGCCAGCATGCCAAACAGCATCTTCATCAAAGTGGATTTTCCCGCGCCGTTTTCGCCGACGAGGGCATGGATCTCACCTTTTCTGATCTGCAGATTGACATTATGGTTTGCCACAACGCCGCCCGGATAGACTTTTGTGATGTTCCGGGCCTCTAAAATGATCTCCTGCTCCATTGTTTCCTCCAAGTAAGGCATCTTTGTCTGCCTGTGAAAGTGGTTCCTGTTCGTAAATTCCTAAGTCGCAAATATATTGCAAATGCGGACATTGGACTGCGCCCGCGTAAATGTAAAAATCTCCTGCGATTCGCGGAGCCGCGATACGGCGTCCTGCCCGGCCCCAGATGTTCCGGAAACCGGGCAAAAACATCATATCACGGTTTTCTCCGCATGAATACAGGAGATAAATACTCGCTACCCCGACATGCCTCTTCTTGTTTTCATTGGCATGAAAACAAGAAGCTATGGGCGTTGCCCATATACCAGCCCGATCGTAAAAAGGCTTATGCAAGCAAGCTTGCAACACCTCTCTACGATCGATCTGGTGCATGTCTCAACTGGAGATGGGGTTTACTGAGCTCCGTTGATGATTCCCTTCAGAGTTGCCTCATCCATACCATAAGCGGAATCAACGGTAACCTCGCCTGCGAGCAGCTTCTCTTTTGCATCCTCAACAGCCTTCTTCGCATCGTCGGATACAACAGACTGGTAAATATCGTTGTCAGCAAGACCTACAACGCCGTCCTCGATGCCGAGGATCTGGTACTCACCGTACGGAAGTGTTCCGTCAACTGCCTTCTCAACTGCATTGTAGATGCTGTCGCCAACGCCCTTGATTGCGGAAGAGATGATGAAGTTTGCCTCATCCTTGCCCTCGTAAGCAAGTGCCTGGTCAGAGTCAACGCCGATGCAGTACTTCTTGCTTTCTGCTGCTGCCTCGATAACACCTACGGAAGCCGGGCCTGCTGCTACGAATACAACGTCAGCGCCGTTGGAGTACTGAGTGATTGCAAGCTCTTTTGCTGTTGCAGAGTCAACATAGGAACCAACGTAGGAAACAAGTACCTTCACATCCGGATCTACGAACTGAGCGCCCTCGATGAAGCCGACTGCAGAGTCGTTGATAACGGCTGCTGTATCCTTTGCGCCTACGAAACCGATCACGTTTTCCTCGTTTGCGTATTCCATATCAGATTTTGTAGCACTTGCTGCAAGAACGCCTGCAAGGAATGCGCCCTCGTTCTGCTTGTAGCTCATGGAGTATACGTTGCTTAAGTCACCGATCGTGTAGTCAACATCTGTATCGAAGATGATGAACTTCTTCTCCGGGAACTCCTGAGCAACCTTCTCTGTGATCTCCTTCATGTCCCAGAGACCAGTGATAATAAGGTCTGCATCGGACTCACAAGCGTCTAACATGGAACCTTCGAACTTTGTTTTGTCGCTGCCCATCTCGACCATGTTTACTTCAACCTTGTCGCCAAGCTCAGCCTCAAGCTTTTCCATACCAGCCTGTGCGGAGTCGTTGAATGCCTTATCGCCGAAGGAACCGGTAACAAGAAGTGTTACTTTTAACTTCTCGCCGTTTGTCTCAGCCTTTGCTGCCTCTGCAGTTGTCTCAGCAGCTGCTGCGGTTGTCTCGCCTGCTGCTGCGGTTGTCTCGGTCTTGCTCTCGCTTGCGCATCCGAACAGCATGGAAGCTGCCATTGCCATTGCAAGTGTGCTGCATAAGAATTTCTTTTTCATAATTAGTTGTTCTCCTTTTCGTAAAAAGTTGATTTATTCAAACTATCCAGAGTTTCCAGATAATTTTTCTTGTTCATCACCGGCTTGAACGCCTCTTTGATCTTCCACGCGGACGCACCGCCGTCGGATAAGAGATCTGCCACGGTATCTGCAAAATAATGAGCCGGGACACAGTATGCCTGCTCCGGATCCGCCGTCTTAAAATCTTTTCCGTGGATGCTGCCCTCAAATCCGGCAACACCGATCTCAACGATCGGCCACATAAGGGATAAGTCTCCCATATCTCCGGAAGCAAAGCCGTGGGTTCCCTGAGCGATCATGCTCTCGTCGATATAATCTAAAATGTGTTTCTTCACAAGCTCTGTCAGGTTCTCGTCCTGATGGAGCGGGAAATAGCCGGGTGTATCCTGGATCTCAAGATCACAGTTGATCGCAAGGGCGCCTGCGCGGAGTGCGCGGGTCACTTTCTTGTTCGTCTCAAAGATCGCCGGAACGGTCTTCGCACGGACATACATCTCGAGCTGTGTTCTTCCCGGAACCGTGTTGACAGACTGGCCGCCTTCCGGAACGAAGTAATGAACGCGGATCGCGTCCTCGGCGCGGAATGTCTCTCTCAAGAAGTTGATTCCCGTCATGGCAAGTGTTACCGCGTTGAGCGCATTTACGCCGCCTTCCGGGTTTGCGCCTGCGTGGGATGCCTTTCCTGTAAAGATTGCCCGCTTCATGATAAAGCCGTTTAAGCTGGAACCGATCTCCGCATGATATTTCGTCATATCGATGCCCATGGCGTGGCAGGACAGCATAACGTCCACATCGTCAAAGACGCCTGTGGCGATCATCTCCTGCTTTCCTGACGGGTGGGAAATCTTTCCTTCCTTAATAAGTCCCTTCCGGTAATCCATGTCGCAGAATTCCTCTGCCGGTGTCACGAGAAGTGTGACCTTTCCGCAGAGATCCTTTAACATACCGGAATCTTTAATTGCTAAGAATAAGCTCATCATAACGCCCAGCTGACCATAGTGGCCGCAGGTATGGGCTGCGCAGCTGTCCTCGCTGGCGTACGGATGTCCGAAGGTCGGAACCGCGTCGAATTCCGTGATCAGGCCGATATTCGGACCCGGCTTTCCGGAATCCAGCACTGCGCGGATTCCCGTGTAAGCGACATCCTCATGCGGGATCCCAGCCTTGTCGAGTGCCTCGATCGCCTTTTTTCTTGTTCTGAACTCCTTAAATCCAAGCTCCGGATGACAGTAAATGTCCTCGCTCATTGCGATGATCTCCGGAAGGATCTGATCTAATGCTTCATGAACTGATTTCATGGTGTTTCCTCCTCCACTATACCTATGCGGGCTGGATGCAGAGCCCTTCACGGCAGTCCGGTCAAAATCTCTCCGCCTTTTTGCTCAACAGGAAGTCTCTTTGAGCTTTCCTGGTTAAACAAAAAAGGTCTGCGGATGCAGACTTTTCTACGGGTTCCAGACAACTAACCTATCAGTATAGTGCAGACAATATCATAACGAGTTTTAGGGGCAAATGTCAAGATTTTTCTATGTTTTTTCGACAGTTTTAGGATTTTGTTCCATCGGTCAAAATATATATTTGTGCTGCTTATAAATAACCGTGTGTCGTATTAATAAATATTTCGAGTTGTCCTGCCAAGCACCAGCGATCCGCCGGTCAAACTGGCAGCCGGTAACAGCAAACACGCCGATTCCAAGTGGAACCGGCGCATTATGTTTATTAGGTATATAAGAGGACTTTAGTAGATGATATTTACAAGTCCAGTTGAGCAGATCGGAATAAATGTAAGGATCAGAAGGCAGCCGAATAACAGTGCATAGAACGGAACGGCTTCCTTAATGAAATCCTTTGTGGAACACTTTGTAACACCGCAGGTTACAAACATTAACGTTCCCATCGGCGGTGTGAACGCGCCGATCGCGTTTGCGAAAATAAATACCATGGCGAAGTGGATCGGATCGATTCCGTATGCTGTTGCCGCTGGTGCAAATAACGGCACGAGAACAATCATGCTGGCATTTCCTTCTACAAACATGCCAACAAAAATCAGGAAGATATCAACTGCAACGAGGAAGATCCACTTGTTGTGGATCACTGAGATCATCCACTGTGTGAACATCTGCGGAATCATCTCTTTTGTGAGGATCCAGGAAAATGTGGACGCTGCGGCAACGATCAGCATGATGGATGATGTTGTCATCAGAGTCTCTTTTAAGCCCTGACGGATTTCATTCGGTCCCAACTCTCTGTAGCCGAATCCGAGGACAGCAGCGTACACGATTGCAACGGCACCGGCCTCTGTGGCCGTGAATACACCGAGACGAACACCGCCGATGATGATGATCGGAAGGCATAACGGGAGAATTGCCGGCTTAAAGGATGTCCAGAACATGGATCCTGTCATTTTCTCTTTGCGGAGCGGAAGATACCCACGCTTCTTGGAGATCTTCGATACCATGAACATCATGGTCGCGCAAAGAAGAACGCCCGGTCCGAAACCAGCGATAAACAGTTTACCGATGGACACGTTCGCAATACATCCATAAAGGATCAGTCCGATTCCCGGCGGGATCAGAGGTGTGATCATGCTGGATGCCGCGGTAACTACTGTGGAGAATGCGCGTCCGATTCCTTTTGCTTCCATCTCAGGAACAAGCATTTTGGCCTCCATCGCCGCGTCCGCAAGTGCGGAACCGGAAAGTCCGCCCATCAATGTACTTAATAAGATATTCACCTGAGAAAGTCCACCATACATTCTTCCGGTCAGTACGGAACAGAAGTCCATGATCCGTTTTGTAACGCCCGTGTAGTTCATCAGAACACCGGC
>CAKRNI010000116.1 GCA_934370915.1 uncultured Lachnospiraceae bacterium | reverse complement strand
CTCTATATGTACCTTCCGGCTTCGGAGACAGTGAAAGCCTCCTTTGGCGGTGTGGAATTTACCGGAAAGGTTGAGGCAGGCAAGGATGAGAATGTATTAGAGCGTGAACAGACTTCTATTGATTATCAACGGGAAGTCCTGAAAAATACGGCTCTGTATGAGCTCGAATATGCACAATCCAGGGATTCTGAATTTTGGACAAAGATCCCGGCAGGTGACGAGGCGTCTCTGACGGAAATTCTGGATAAACAGCTGGGGAACGCGAACGAGATTACCCTGTATGTGCGAAAAGCAGCTACAGGTTCCACAGCAGGAGGTTCCGCAGCAGGCGAAGCAGCCGCAATAACGATTCCGGTAAGACCGGCAAAACCGGATAAGATAACAAAGGTAACGAAAACCAGCTACTCTATCAAAATTGTCGAGCCGATTGATGCCAAGTATGAGTATGGAATTGCTGAATCTGAGTCGGGTGCGCTTCAATGGCAGATGGAGAGGACGTTTACGTCACCGAAGCCGGCTAACACCTATTATATAACCCTTCGTGTGAAAGCAACAGATAGCAGTTTTGCATCGAAGCCGGCTGAACGCTTGTCGGTGACAACACCGGATGCATTACTGATCGACGGTCCCGCCGGTAAAGTATCCTTTGAAACGACGGGAACCTATGGACAGACGCTGGATCAGATTTCGGTACAGCTGGCAGCGGGATTTCAGGTCGTTAATTATAAGAGATTACCGGTTTCAGGAACATGGAGGTTCAGTGAAAATCAGAAAGAAACGCCTTCTTCCTCCATTTATCCGGAGGTAAAGGGAACAACTGCATATCAGGTAGAATTTATCCCGGATGGAGCGTCAGAAGGGCAGTATGGAAATAGTTTGGAAAGAGATGTGATTCCGGAGATATCACCGAAAGAGTTGCATGCAGTTCTTACGACACCTATTGAAAAAAACTATGATGGAAGTACCGATATCACATTAGAGGCAACGGTGAAGATAGGTGCTTTGGGTCAGAGCTATACCATCAGTGGCCTGAAGGGAAGCTTTACAGATGCCAATGCCGGAACCGGTAAGGCGGTAACCATTGATTCCTCAAAGGCAAGGGTTGAGACGGGTGAGAGTGCAGTGAATCTGCAGAATTACCGGATCACATATCCAGCCCAGACCGGAACGATCCATCGGATACAGGGTTCAATTTCGATCGATCCGGAAGCATGGATTGGAGAAAAAATCTATGGAGATGACAGCTTTTCCTTGACAGGTGTGAATGTAATGGGAGATGGAGCTCTGAAGTATGAAAGCTCCAATGAAAATGTTCTCACCGTGGATGCACAGGGTCAGGTGACCATCAAAGGTGTCGGTTCCGCCGATGTAAGCATCACCATGGCAGACGGAACGAATTACCTTGGCACAAGCACACCGGCAAAGAGAACGATCACCATTGAAAAAGGAACACTCACCCTTGCCTTAACGGCTGTGAACCGGAGTACCGGAGCGCAGCAGCCGGAAGGGATTCTCGGAACCTACGAGGATGATTTTGATATCATTGCAAGTATTCAGGGAGCGTATGGTGACAAGCTGCAGGGTAAGATCCGCTTCTATGACAATGGAAATCAGGTTCCGGATACGATTCCTGTAGGGGAAGCTGAAACTGCGGTTCTCAACCTGCCAAAGCCGGGAGTCGCATCTGTAGGAACGCACCGGATGACAGCCGAGTTTGATTTTGACACTTATGATGAGTGGGCGGCCAAATACAACACGCCTGCTCCGGCTGCATTTACATTTACGATCGGAAAGGTGGCTGCACCGCAGATCACCTGGCCGACGGCAGCGTCGGTGAAGGCAGGAAGTCCTCTGAGTGACTCTGCCTTATCAGGAGGAAGCACTGAATACGGAAGCTTTGCCTGGAAGGATCCGGCCTTAACGGCACAGGCAGGCACTCATAGCTACGAGGTGGTATTTACACCGAATGAATGGGCATCCGCTCGTTATGAGATCGCAGCGATGACCGGTACGGCAGAAGTGACAGCAACGGAAGAAAAGCCGGACGAAACAGGCAAACCGGGCGAAACGGAAAAGCCGGGTGAAACGGAAAAGCCGGGCGAAACGGAAAAGCCGGGCGAAACGGAAAAGCCGGGCGAAACGGAAAAGCCGGACGAAACAGGCAAACCGGGCGAAACGGAAAAGCCGGGTGAAACGGAAAAGCCGGGCGAAACAGGCAAACCGAACGAATCGAACAGAACGGATGATTCAGATGATTCGGATGAGCCAGAAAGACCGAGTCGCAACAACCCGTCCTCCGGTAAGGATAAAACCTCCGGCAGCGGTGTAGTCAGCCAAGATTCAGTCAAAGGAACGATCGACAGTACGGCAGGAATTATCACAGGAGAAACAAACAGCTTTGTCAATGACGGAAAGAGCCATTGGATGATGGATGGGCATGGCTGGTGGTTACGCTTTGCAGATAATACCTATCCGAAGGGAAGCGTGCGTGAATCCGGTGGTGTTTCGCATTGCTGGGAGCAGATCAACGGAAAATGGTGGGCCTTTGATGAAACGGGTTATGCTAAGACAGGCTGGTTAAGAGATGAGGATTACGGCGGCTGGTTCTATATGGATCTGGAACACGGCATGCAGACCGGCTGGGTGCTTCTCGATGGAGCATGGTACTATTTTAACCCGAATTCCGATGGAAAGAGAGGGATTATGTGCGCCGGACAAAGGACGCCGGACGGATACTATGTAGATAAAAACGGTGTCTGGGACGGAAGAAACAAGCAGTAAAACGAGTTTCAAGTCGAATCTCCGTGGGACTTGGCGCGTGATTCTGGTCAGCGAAGCTGACATGCTTCTATCAGAATCACTGCGCATCTTCGCGGAGAGATGTTCTTGCACTAAGTATAGAATAATCCGGAATGGATCCGCAGGCTTTGGGAATCCTTCCGGATTTCTATTTATTTTTTTTCGTGCCAAAAAACAACAATTCGTGTGCATTTGCTTGACATGTCGCGCGGATTATTAAATAATGAAAGTAGAGCAATAGGCTGACTATATGAGCGTATATTAAGTGTGAAAAGGAATCAGAAAGGGGCGTTGTGTTAATGAGAAATACACGTAAAGCAACGGCAATCTGGCTGGCCATGTCGTTGGCAATATCGACAGCTTTGGGGAATACAGCATGGGGAGAGATCCGGCCGGATACAGGGAATAATCGGTGTGTCCATGTGCATACAGCAGAGTGCTACAAAGATGCAGACGAAACAGCAACTCCATCCCAGATCGGAAAGGAGCCTACGGAATGTACCCACATTTGCAGTGTAGAAAGTGGCTGTATACGGGATACAGAGAAGGAAAATAATGAGAATGCCGACACGTTGGATGCTGTTGTTTCCAATACAGGCAAGGATGATTCTAAGAAAGAGCAAGCTGGAGAAAAAGCCGCAGACCGGAAGGATTCTTCTGGTAATGCAGATGAAAATAAAAACTTAAATGATGTGCCTACCCAGAACGGGGCAGCACTTTCTGCCAGCACGCCATCCAATGCGGAAGATACCACAACCACAGGTGGAACCGTCACACCGGTTTCACAGACGAAGATCTTGTCATGGTCATGGTTTGATCCGGAGGAAAATCTGCTTGATGGCAGACTGGAGCTCACCGGAATCACTGAGGAAGCTCAGCCATCCTTTACAGAGATCATCGAGTATTTACCAACGGCCATTATTGCCCGGGTGGAAGAAGGCAAAGACGGCGAAAACGTTGAAGATGGGGAAGAAAAGAATCTGCCAATCACCAACTGGAGCTGCCCGGAGTATGTGCAGGACGAAGAAGGCTGCTGGCCACTGGAAGGCACCTATGAGTTTAAAGCAGAGCTGTCGGAGGGGTATGAGCTGGCAGAGAGCGTGGATGCGCTGGCGGTGGAAGTGTCCGTGGCGGGAGACCAGGCAGCGGTGACAGCGAATGAATTGCCGGTGTTACGTGTGAGCCCTGCTTCTGGACAGGAATCCAAAACGCTTAATTTTGATGGGGGGCGTTTTTCAAGTCTTAATGGTGTTTTTGATAGTATAATGGAGCAGACAAATATACAGGTTAAATATTTGGGAACGGGAACTGATGGCCAGTATCAATTTCGCTTAACACTAAATGATACTTCAGCAAGTAATATTATTATACCTAATGGAGACTGGGAAATAGTGTTAAATGGTAATAATCAGTTGGATGGGAAGGGAACGTCTTGTGGTGGAATAGGACTTTACATTACTGGCTGGGGAACCCGCGCAACAATTGTTGCAGGAACTGGAAATGCATCTCTAACTGCTAATGGCAATCAAACATCAGGTAGCGGAGATGGATCCTGCGGGATAAAGGTTGAAGCAAATTTAACAGTACAAAGTGGAAATGTTGTAGCGGTTATGAAGGCAACGGGGAAGTTTAATGATGCGTCTGGAGCGATTTGTGTAGCTGGAAATGGAACCTTAAATATTAATGGAGGGTCAGTTACTGCAAAAGGAAATGGAAAGTATGGTTTATATGCAACTGGAACAATTAATATGTCTGAAGGCAACTTTGAGATTACTGGAGAAAATAAGATAGCAGTGGATCATGAGCCAAGTTCTAATTTTACACTTTCTGGTGGTACAATTAACATCACTTCCCCGACTAATCATACGGGACTTAGTACAAAAGGCAACCTGACGATTAAAGGTGGGAGCATGAATGTAAATATTCTTGAAATAGTGAATAATACTACAATGACAGTAGAAAGAGGAATATTAGAGACTGGAGGAATAAAGATTGGAGATAATGGTAGGCTGATAAATAATGGAAGGCTTATTGTACATGGTAATTTTGAGGGAAATGGAACGATTGAAAATAACGGTACAATCAGTGGAAATGGAACTGTGCCGGAAGGAAACAGAACATACCCTGGTGATATCACATTTACCCAGCCTGCGGATGTTCCATATAAGGATGAATTGGTAGTGGATGTTAAGACTTGTGCGAGAATTGAAAAGCCAGAGAATGCAGGTGCGTTGACATATGAAATTCTTAATGAAAGCACAGGAAAAGGTACTATTGATACGAATGGTTTGTTGACAGTTAAAAAGATAGGTACGTTTGTAATTCAGGTTACAACAGAAGGGACAGGAGTCTATACACCTGCAAATCCAGTTACGATAACATTGAAGGTTACTCCGGGAACATATCCTGTTAGGTGGGATTTAAATGTGGAAGCTGCTAAGGGTGTATATAATGGTGCTGAGGGATATCCAGCAGCTGCAATTAAATATAAATCGCCTGGTATCCCAGCTGATGCAAGGTACGAATATCAACTGGCTGCAACACCGAACAGTAGTAATTTACCAGATCAATGGCTGTCAGAGTGCCCAAAGATTGTAAATGTAAATGATTCTGGTAAGCATGTATTTATAAGAGTGCTCACAGACAATTATCAGCCGGGAATCTTTGTTTCTCATAATCAAACGGAAATTACCAGGCGTAGCTTTGCTTCGGAAGTAACAGTAACGATCGATCCCAGTACTTATAATGGAAAAAATCAGAATCCGAAGATCAAAGTGGTTGAGAACTGGAACGGTTCGTCAGGAAATGAGTTAAAAGAAGATGTCGATTATAGCATTAAGTGGTGGATAAATGAGGACCGTGTAATAGTCGACGAACCAAAGAACGCTGGAAACTATAAGGTTGTTCTGGTGGGAAATGGGAATTATACGGGTGAGCAGAATGGAGCTATATTCACAATCAACAAGTGTAAATTAAAAGCACAGATAACAGGAGATTCCTTCGATAAAGTCTATGATGGGACTACGGATATTACAGAGGAGCAGAAGTTGGCAATTCAGCTTTGCGACGACAATAATGGTACTCTCAAGCTTCAGGATGTTCGCGCAGATCAGGTGAAGTGGGCATATCGAAGTGCAGATGTTGGAGAGCACGAGATAGATGCGACGATCAGCTCGTTAGCAGGTGATCAGGCAAAGAATTATGAGTTGACAGAACAGACGGTATCGCAGCAGGGCACGATCAAGTCTCGTGATTTCGCGTCCATGACGGTATCCGCAGCTCCGCTCACCTACAACGGCACCGAGCAACAGCCGAAGATCAATGCTTCTGTGAAAACCGGTCTTGAAAATGTAAGCCCGGATGCAACATTTACCTACTCGAAGGACGGCGTTAATTACCAGAGTGAGATCCCAGGCTTTACAGAGGCGGGAACGTATCTGGTGTATGTGAAGGCGTCCATGGCGAATTTCAACGACGAAACGAAAACAGTTGCTGTGACTGTGCAGAAAGCAGCTGCTCCAACCGTATCTGCTATGTCAGAATCATACAGCTACAAAGAGACTGGCGAGAGACAGGTGGCATTGCCAGGATTTCCGGAGGACTGCGGAACCATTGGGAGTATCACGGCGCAGATCATTTCCGATGAGGGACAGATCTTAGATAGTGCGGCAGTGGATGGCATGAATCTGGTACTTCGTCTGAAAGGCAGTTCTAAAAATATGGTTGGCAAGACTGCCCAGGTTGTCGTGAAGGTGGAGACTAAGAATTACGAGGATATTCAGATTCCTGTGATCGTGACTCTGACTGCAGATTCGTCTGACAGTAACTCCAACAACAACTCTGGAAATAATTCTGGCAACAATGGCTCCAATAATGGTAATTCCAACGGCGGCAGCTCCAGTTCAGACGGGGACAGCTCCGATTATGATGATCCGAACGAAAGTAGTGTTAAAGTAACCCCGAATCCGTCCAACAAGGCTACGAAAGACAGTCAGAAGGGCTACAGGAATGTGGAACAGGGCGTCATCACCGGCGCATCCAATCAGACCGTGAACGATGGCTACAGCCATTGGATGAAAGACGCCAAAGGCTGGTGGCTCCGCTTTAGTGACGGTACATGGCCAATGGCCGATCGTACTGGTGCATATCACTGGGAGAAGATCAACGGAAAATGGTGGGCCTTTGATGAAACGGGTTATGCTAAGACAGGCTGGTTAAGGGATGAGGATTACGGCGGCTGGTTCTATATGGATCCGGAACACGGCATGCAGACCGGCTGGGTGCTTCTCAATGGAGTCTGGTATTATTTTAACCCGATTTCCGATGGAAAGAGAGGGATTATGTACGCCGGACAAAGAACACCGGACGGATACTATGTAGATAAAAACGGTGTCTGGGACGGAAGAAACAAGCAGTAAAGCGAGTTTCAAGCCGAACCTCCGTGAGACTTGGCGCGTGATTCTGGTAAGAGAAGCTGACATATTCCTGCCAGAATCACTGCGCAGGAAAAATCTGCTAAAATTAAGCTTGTTAAGCGTTTCGGTGAACGCTATAATAAAAAAGCATTAATCGGCATCGGAAACAGAAAAGCAATTGAATTGAAGGATTCGATTGCTTTTTTAAATTTGGCATCCCATCCCGTCCATGTTCTCCATATAGATGTCCATAAAGACAAGCTGAAAATTGACCTGGGCGGCAGCTTTCAGACAGTTCTGCTCTGTCCTCTGCTCTGTCATCCACAATCGCAATCTGCATCGCGCCATCTCCTTTGCACAATAATCCAATTTTAGTATAACATAAAACCGCAGGAAAAACTTGCGTCTTAAACAGGAAACCTGCGTCTTAAACAAAGTCGGTTGCATT
>CAKRNI010000115.1 GCA_934370915.1 uncultured Lachnospiraceae bacterium | reverse complement strand
CGATCCGGTAACGATATCATAAAGCGTTTGACAAAAGAAACGGTTGGGAATTATAATACGGGGCGTAGGAAAAAGAGACAGTTCTATTAGGAAAGGAAAGCTTCAATGAATTTTATGAACAAGATGGAGCGGAAATTCGGACGGTACGCGATTCCGAATCTCATGTATTATATCGTGATCCTGTATGCGGTGGGCGTACTGGTCCAGATGATGGCACCGGCATTCTACATCCAGTACCTGATGTTAGATGCGAGGGCAATCCTTCACGGACAGATCTGGCGAGTTGTTACATTTATGATCTGGCCGCCGTCTGGCAGTCTTTTCTTCAACCTGATAGCGATCTACCTTTACTACAATCTGGGAATGACTCTGGAGCGGGTTTGGGGAACCTTCCGGTTTAACGTGTACTTTTTTATGGGTGTGATCGGTCATGTCCTCGCGGCACTGCTGATCTACATCATCACAGGGCAGGTCTATATTCTCACCACAGATTATCTGAACTTTTCCCTGTTTTTTGCATTTGCGGCCACATTCCCGGAAATGCAGTTTTACCTGTTTTTCGTACTTCCGATCAAGGCGAAGTATCTGGCACTTTTTGATGGACTCTACTTCGTCTATGGATTCCTTTTCGGCGGCATGTCGCAGAGAATTGCGATCGTTATGTCTTTACTTAATTTTATCGTATACCTCTTCATGTCCAGGGGGAGCCGTCTGAATCCGAAAGAGATCAGAAGAAAGCAGGTCTTTCACACACAGATGCGCGAGGCGCAGAAGACAGCGGAAAAGATCGGACGCCACCGCTGTGCTGTATGCGGACGTACCGAGGAGGACGACCCGAATCTTGTATTCCGCTACTGCTCCAAGTGCGAAGGCGACTATGAATACTGTCAGGACCACCTGTATACCCACAAACATGTAACAAAAGGCGGGATGGACCCAAGACAGGCAAACAGCAATCAGGAGGCATAACATGAAGAAAACAAAAATTATCTGTACCATGGGACCGAACAGTGATGACAGAGAGGTCATGAAACAGCTGCTCTTAAACGGAATGGATGTTGCCCGTTTCAACTTCTCCCACGGAACACACGATGAGCAGAGAGCCCGCTACAAACAGCTCCGCGAGGTTGCGGAAGAGGTTGGAAAACCGGTAGCAGCTCTTCTTGATACAAAGGGACCGGAGATCCGTACCGGTGTTTTAAAGGACGGAAAGAAGGTAACACTGACAGCAGGCGAGGAGATCATCCTCACAACAGAGGATATCGTCGGTGACGCAAAGAGAGTTCACATCAATTACAATGGCTTAAATGAGGACGTAAAAGAGGGCAATGTGATCCTGATCGATGACGGCCTGATCGAGCTCCATGTTGAGCGTGTCGAGGGAACCGAGATCTACTGCAGGATCATGAACGGCGGCGAGCTTGGAGAGAGAAAGGGTGTCAACGTCCCGAACGTAAAGATCAAGCTTCCGGCATTAACAGATAAAGATAAGGAAGATATCCGTTTCGGTATCGAGCTTGGGTTCGACTATATCGCGGCTTCCTTCATCCGTTCCGCAGACGCGATCCGTGAGATCCGCCAGATGTTAGACGAGGGCGGTTCCTCGATGGGAATCATCGCGAAGATCGAGAACGCTGAGGGTCTTGAGAACCTTGACGAGATCATTGAGGCCAGCGACGGAATCATGGTAGCCCGCGGAGATCTGGGCGTTGAGATCGCACCGGAGAAGCTTCCGCACCTTCAGAAAATGATGATCAAAAAGTGCAGCGCCGCATGTAAGGTCGTTATCACGGCGACCCAGATGCTGGATTCCATGATCCGCAACCCGAGACCGACCCGTGCGGAGGTTTCCGACGTTGCGAACGCTGTATATGACGGAACAGACGTCGTTATGTTATCCGGTGAGACTGCAAATGGTAAGTACCCGGTTGAGGCATTAAAGATGATGGCCCATATCGTTGAGGAGACCGAGTCCCACATGAGCGGTGACTTCTACGAGAAGAGAACAGTATCCGACGATAACCGCCACAACATTTCCAATGCGGTGAGCTACGCGTCCGTCGCAACGGCAGAGTCCCTTGACGCGGCTGTCATCATCGCGCCGAGCATCAGCGGCTACACAGCGAGAATGCTTTCCAAGTGGCATCCGTCCACAAAACTTGTGGGAATGTCCCCGAGTATCTCCGCAGTCCGCAAGATGATGCTCTACTGGGGCGTTACCCCGTTCCAGGCAAAAAGAGCGGAATCCACTGACACTTTAATTGAGAACAGTATTGACATTTTAAAAGAGAATGGTATTGTAAAAACAGGCGATATCGCAGTTGTGACTGCAGGAGTCGTTGATTATGCGAAAAGACATGAGCCGGCTGCTTCTACAAACATCATGCGTGTTGTAAATATCGACTAACACTGACTAACGAAGGAGAGAACGTACATGGAGAAGAAACCGTTTGTAACGAAGGAACAGCTGGAGGAGATCGCGAAGACCTATCCGACCCCGTTTTATCTTTACGATGAGAAGGGAATCCGCGAGAATGCCCTGAAATTAAAAGAGGCATTTTCCTGGAACAAGGGTTTCAGGGAATACTTTGCGGTAAAAGCGACACCGAACCCGTTTATTTTAAAAACACTTCAGGAGCTTGGATGCGGAACAGACTGCTCTTCCAAGACAGAGCTTTTAATGTCTGATGCCTGCGGTTTTTCCGGACATGATATCATGTTCTCATCAAACGATACACCGCCGGAAGAGTTCAAGCTTGCGTATGATCTCGGCGCGATCATCAACCTGGATGATTTCACTCATATCGAGTGCCTTGAGAAGACGATCGGAACGATTCCGGAGACAATCTGCTGCCGCTTCAATCCGGGCGGATTATTTAAGGTAGCGACCGATATCATGGATAACCCGGGTGACGCGAAGTATGGTATGACAGAGGCTCAGATCACTGAGGCGTATAAGATCTTAAAGGCAAAGGGCGCGAAGAACTTCGGTATCCACGCGTTCCTGGCAAGCAACACAGTGACGAACGAGTACTATCCGCTTCTTGCGAAGATCCTCTTTGAGCTTGCAGTGAAGTTAAAGAATGAGACCGGAGCTGATATCAAGTTCATCAACCTGTCCGGCGGAATCGGTATTCCGTACAGACCGGACCAGGAGCCGAACGATATTAAGGTCATCGGTGAGGGTGTAAGAAAGGTTTACGAGGAAGTTCTCGTTCCGGCAGGAATGGGTGATGTAGCGATCTTTACAGAGCTTGGCCGCTTCATGCTGGCTCCGTACGGCGCTCTCGTGACAAGAGCGATCCATGAGAAGCACACATACAAGGAGTACATCGGTGTTGATGCATGCGCAGTAAACCTGATGCGTCCGGCTATGTACGGCGCTTACCACCACATCACCGTTATGGGAAAAGAGAATGAGCCATGTGACCACAAGTACGATGTGACAGGTTCCCTCTGCGAAAACAACGATAAGTTTGCAATCGACCGCATGCTTCCGAAGATCGATAAGGGTGACCTGCTCTTTATCCACGATGCAGGCGCACATGGATTCGCGATGGGATATAACTACAACGGAAAGTTAAAGAGCGCAGAGCTTCTTCTTAAAGAGGACGGCAGCGTTCAGATGATCCGCCGGGCGGAGACTCCGAAGGACTACTTCGCTACATTTGATTTCTGCGATATTCTCAAGAATGTGAAAAACGTGTAAGAAACAGACGGATGATGTGGACCGGTGTGACCGGACAGAAGTTAAAAACAGAGAGACGGTACTTAGCTTTGGAACGAGCTGAGTGCCGTTCCTTTTTTATGTGCCAAAGATGCGCACTCGCGCGAAGATGCAGATTGCCGCAAGCGACCGCGCGGGGCGCCGATGGCGGCCGGGAACAGGTTTTAAGCCGGGAAAGGAGAGATTTTTCCAAAAAAAATGGCATGAAAAAACCCTGTACATATTGTACAGGGATTCATCATTTAGGATTTCAATTTCAAAAAGGTTTAGGATAAAGGATTTAAAATATCTCGTGCATTTCTTATGGTTAAAGTATAGCACATCACCCCGGAAAATGATTGTATATTCTTTGAATGAATTATTAAGATTTCTTTAAGATTCGGAAGCTGTTTTTGAAGAATGTGGAAAAGTGTCGGAAATACTGCAAATTGTGGATGGGGATATGCACAGACGCATATTTGGGGCGGCAGCGCAAGACGAAGTGTTTATGAATATCCTGTAGGTAAGAGGAATAGAATAGAGGAATCTTGCATGTGAACCGTATTAAAGATCAGATCCGCTGCGGCGCGGCTTACCGCCTGGGACTTACCGGAAAAGGCATCGGCGTGGCGGTTTTGGATACCGGGATCTTTCTTCACCGGGATTTTGACAGCCGGGTCACCGGGTTCGCGGACATGGTAAACGGGAAGACCTTCGCCTACGATGACTGCGGGCATGGGACCCATATCTGCGGGATCATCGGCGGCAGCGGGCGCATGTCCGGCGGGCGGTACAGCGGGATCGCGCCGGGCTGTGACCTCGTCATGGTGAAGGTCCTGGACCGGAAAGGAAATGGATATTCTTCGGATGTCCTGGCGGGAATCTCCTGGATTCTGGAGAGAAAGGAGAAGCTGGGGATCCGGATCTTAAATATATCGGTAGGTGCCTGTTCGAAGCGGGGAATGAGTGAGAATTCCGCCCTCGTAAAAGGCGTGAACCGGGCATGGGACGCAGGGCTTGTTGTTGTCGTGGCGGCGGGGAACAATGGCCCCCGGACCATGAGCATCACGACTCCGGGAATCAGCAGAAAAGTCATTACAGTGGGCTGCTCGGACGATGACAGGGAAGTCCTGGTGGGCGGAAACCGGATGGTGGACTATTCCGGCCGCGGCCCCACAGCCGCCTGTATCTGTAAGCCTGACCTCGTGGCCCCCGGCTGCAGTGTCATCAGCTGTTCCGGCCGGGCGGATAAATATACGATCAAAAGCGGAACCTCCATGAGTACTCCCATCGTCTCCGGTGCGGCGGCGCTCCTTCTGGAACGGTACCCGGATATGACAAATAAGGATGTGAAGCTGAAGCTTCGGGAAAGCTGCACGGATATCGGGCTTCCGAGGAATCAGCAGGGGTGGGGGCTGCTGAATGTGGAGAAACTGGTGAGTAAGTAGAAATTATGTAACTGTTCAGTAGGTCTGCGCACTTGCTGCGCTGACCGTAAGAAAACATAGGCTGGAAGGCAAAAATCCCATCAGCGAAGCTGATCTGGAATGGATTTTTGCACGTAACTATGAAGGTACTGAATAGTTACGAAATTATAATAAACTGGAGTATATTGAAATACTTTATAAAGTATGCTATATTAAAAATAAAGAGTGCCACCGATAGACGGTTGGTCCTAGAGTTTAAGCAAAAAAATAACCGTTCGATTCCTAGGTCGTTGGCGGTTATTTTTTTGCATTTACAGTATCTTTTCCAATGCTGTAGCCCAGTCCAAAACAACCTAGACCAAAACTTACAACTGCGATGAAATCAATAATGCTCATGGCATCCCCTCCTTTCCACAAAATTCCCATTAAGGAGTTTTATGTAAGTCAGGGACCAACCGCCTACCGTTATGGTGACACTATCAAAATTCTAACATATCTAAGATATTCCATCAATCGACTCCAGTATAAAACAGAACATATTTTAAAAGAAATTTAAGGCCGTTCTGGGTCTTGATATTTTACACAGATTTTACATACCGCCTACAAAGCATTTTACATTCCCTTGATATTCTGATACATGGTAAGAAAGAGATAAACAAAATGTTAATGAATTTGAAGAGGGGAAATTTATGGATTTTTTTGGTGTATTGACGATGCTTGGCGGGCTCGCGCTGTTCCTTTACGGAATGGAGACCATGGGGAAAGGTCTCGAAAAGCTTTCCGGTGGAAGACTGGAAAGGATTCTTGAAAAACTGACATCAAATCCGATCAAGGCGGTCCTTTTAGGAGCGGGAGTTACGGCGATCATCCAGTCGTCATCCGCAACCACCGTCATGGTCGTAGGTTTCGTAAACTCCGGTATTATGAAGCTGACCCAGGCGGTCGGCATCATCATGGGCGCGAACATCGGAACGACGGTGACGTCCTGGCTCTTAAGCCTTACCGGAATTGAGAGTGGAAATTTCTTTGTACAGCTGTTAAAACCGACATCATTTTCACCGGTTCTGGCGCTCATCGGTGTCTGTTTTATCATGTTCTCCAAAAAGGAGAAGAAAAAAGATGCCGGAACCATCATGGTCGGTTTCGCAATCTTAATGACCGGAATGGAGACCATGAGCGGCGCTGTCAAACCTCTCGCAAATGTCCCGGAATTTACCGGAATCCTGACAATGTTCTCGAACCCGGTCCTCGGAATGATCGCAGGCGCTGTCCTCACAGCGATCATCCAGAGCTCCTCCGCGTCCGTCGGCATTCTTCAGGCGTTATGCGCCACAGGGGCGGTAAATTTCAGTACTGCGCTCCCGATCATCATGGGACAGAATATCGGAACCTGTGTGACAGCGATGCTCTCCGGTATCGGTGCCTCAAAGAACGCAAAGCGCGCGGCACTGGTCCATCTTTACTTTAATATTATCGGTACCGTTATTTTTATGATCGTCTTTTATACGATCAACGCGGTCGTTCATTTTTCCTTCCTGGACACAGCGGCAAACGCCATGGGAATTGCCGTGATCCACAGCAGCTTTAATATTGCGGCAACGGTCATGCTTCTTCCGTTCGGCAACGGCCTCGTAAAGCTTGCGTGCCTCACGATCCCGGAGGAGAAGAAGGAAGCTCCGGCACAGAATCAGGAAAAAGATGCGTTTCGTCTTCTCGACCAGCGTTTCCTCGACACGCCGGCTTTTGCGGTTGAGCAGTGCCGTCAGACGACGATCCAGATGGCGAAGCTTGCGAGGGAATGCTTCTTCACGGCGGTGGATCTGCTTCACGGCTATGATGACGAAAAGGCAGCCCGTGTGGAGACCCTGGAAAATCTTGTGGACCGCTATGAGGATGAGCTTGGAACTTACATGGTAAAGCTTGGCGGAAAGAACCTTTCCAAATCAGACAGCCATACCGTATCCCTGCTCTTACACTGTATCGGAGATTTTGAGCGTATTTCCGATCACGGCATGAACCTGAAAGATTCCGCAAAAGAGATGAAGGAAAAAGAAATGCAGTTTTCCACCAAGGCGGAGAAGGAACTTGGCATATTCTTAGACGCAGTAAAGGAGATCCTGAACCTGTCCATCGATGCCTTTGAGACGAACAATACGGCTGAGGCAGCCAGAGTGGAGCCCCTTGAGGAGGTCATCGACGATATCAATACCGTCGTAAAGGCAAACCATATCCGCAGACTCCAGCAGGGAAAATGCACGATCGAGCAGGGATTTGTGCTTTCCGATATTTCCATGAATCTGGAGCGTGTTTCCGACCATTGCTCCAACATCGCGGTCAGCGTCATTGAAATCGACCGTGACGGTTTCGATACCCACGGTTATCTTGACAACCTGAAGCGTGACGGAGATCCGCATTTCGCGGCGATGGTAGAGCAGTATCGCGACAAATATATGCTTCCGGTATAGGCGGATATGTAGTAGAATGGTAACTGTTCAGTAGGTCTGCGCACTTGCTGCGCTGACCGTAAGAAAACATAGGCTGGAAGGCAAAAATCCCATCA
>CAKRNI010000114.1 GCA_934370915.1 uncultured Lachnospiraceae bacterium | reverse complement strand
ATCAACATATCCCACAATTTTAATTGATCTGTAAGAGGATCCGCCACATTATTTCTTAAAAGCTGAAAAGCTTTTAAAAGATACCGTTTGTTCCCTTTCTCATACTTTTCATACGCGGGTATTCCAAGCGCCTGAGCGAAATCTTCCTGATGAAGCCGAAAAGGTCGTATGAGACCATTGATGTACGCTGCGTTCTTTGGAATTACACGGTCATATCGTTTCGTGGCAAATAGTATCTCTTCATCCCTTGCAGCACCTGTATTGATAATAAAACTTTCAGGAATCGATATTCCCAATTTTGAAGCCGCAGTAAGTGATAGCTGCTCATTTGTCACAATATCAGAAAGACGTACATGACTTTGCTTTACAATGTGAGTACTCGGGGCATCTCCTTGCGGCTGATACCACCTATTCCGTTCATGATCATAATACAGTCCGACCTTTCCAGATGCACCGGTGAGGGAAAGATGCGCTTCGGTTATAAGTTCTGTTGATTTGCTGACACCCTCCTTTGCCAGTGCTTTCACACTCTCTATCGAAAGTGCTTTATAATCCCCGCCATCATGGACATTATCAGAAACACGAAGCGCACCAAGACACTCAGATCCCAATACTGACAGAATCGTTAAATAGTCATCTTCCGATGTATGGATCCAATTGGCAACACATTTCCTGGCAAATCCCTCAGGAAGCAGTCCCTCAAAAAAGTTTTTTGTTGCCTCTGCGCTAAACGGCACACCAGAAATAGGCAGACTGATAGAAATGGGCGGATGGCCTGCAGCAATATATTGATCCGAATACGCAAATTGGGCATCATTCGGAGAACTGCCAGAAATTGATCCAACATATGTCTGCATCCCCTCAATCTCAATATAAACCTGTAGTTTTTTCATACATCTCCCCCACGGTCATTGATCATCAGATCCAGGCCTAACAGCTGCAGCAAAAACAATGCTCTTCCAAGTTCTGCTGTTTCTTTTCCATTTTCAAGATCTGATATAAAACTGGTACTAAACCCCGTATACTCAGATAACTGTGCCTGTGTATAACCCAGTTTTTTTCTTTTGCTGCGAATTACTTTTCCTAAATCAGCTGTAGATATTATTTTCATTGAAACTCACCTTATATTTTGTTCGAACGGCTATATTTTTATCTGCATGAAGAAATATAGCCGTTCGAACATATTTAATATATGTTCATACTAATACAGCCGAACGGCTATGTCAATAATTTCAATCAGAGGTTTCATATATTCCGGCAGAGTTTTTCATCTAAGTTACAAAAAGCAGCCATTACAGCTGCTTAAAGTTTCCTCATCTTAATTTCCGATAATAGAAATAGAACATCGGTGCCGTGGTGCAGACTGCAATGGTATCCGCGATCGGTTCGGCCAGATAAACGCCCATTACCGGATTCGAAAAAATCAAAGGCAATATAAAGATCAACGGGATCAGCAATATAATTTTGCGCCAGATGGTAAGAAAAATCGCCTTTCCTGCCTGATCCAGAGCTACAAAACTATACTGACACGCAACCTGTATTCCATATATGAAAAGCATTGCGAGATATATCCGCATGGTTCTCCCCGTATATCTGATCAAAACAGGATCGTCTGTAAAAACAGACGCAACTGTCTCAGGTGCGCTCATACATGCAAGCCAGATCAAAAATGAACCGCTTATACAGCATAGCAGCAATAATCGAAATGTTTTCTTTACTCTTGAAAGATTTTTTGCGCCAAGATTGTAACTCAATAGCGGCTGTGCCCCCTGAACAAGTCCTGGCAGGAGCAGCATCACAAACTGCATGACACTGTTCAGGATGCTCATAGAGGCCACCGCCATATCTCCGCCATATTTTTGCAGAGATGTGTTAAAGCTGATCGCAACCATGTTCTCTGTCAGCTGCATCAGGGCCGGTGACGCACCAAGTAAAATACAGGGCATGAGAAGCTCCTTTTCAAAACGGATATTTCTCGAACAGAGCTTTAATTTACTTTTGCGCCCTGTGAGGTAGCTGATCACAAAGCAGGTTGATATTCCCTGCGAAATGACCGTTGCCAGCGCTGCGCCTTTTACTCCCATGCCAAGATCATTGATCAGCACTGCATCGAGTAAAATATTCGTCACAGCACCGGCCGCGACATTCCGCATACTGATCCATGTTTTTCCCTGTGCGGTAATAAAGGTATTCAGCCCCAGCGTAAGCTGTGTAAACACTGTGCCAAGACAGTAAATGTTCATATAGTCCACCGCATAGGTGATCGTATCGTCGCTGGCGCCAAAGAGACTCAGAATCGCTTTTCCAAATCCCAACATGATCCCCGTCAGGATGACCGATAATACGATCAACATCCACATACAGCTTCCCATGACCTTTTCTGCCTGTTCCGTATCGCCTTTTCCCATAAAAATAGACGCTTTCGGTGCGCCGCCCATGCTCACAAGCGCCGCGAAAGCTGAAACAGCCAGAATGACCGGCGCGGTCACGCCAACTCCTGCCAGAGCTGATTTTCCAACATCCGGAATATGTCCGATAAACATCTTATCGACAATGTTATATAATATATTAATGAGCTGCGCCGCCACGGCTGGGAATGCGAGCCGGAAAAAGGCTTTCGAAACCGGCATTTCAGCCAATAAATGATTCTCTTTCATATTCTCTTCCTAACCCAAAACAGGATACCGCATACGCGATATCCCATTTCTTTACTTTTTCCCATTATAATTGCAGATCTGAATCGCCGCCCCATGTTCCATCTCCGTAAAACCATGTTTCAGATAAAACGGCAGATTATCCCGGTCCTCCGGCATGCCTTCGATATACAGGAAATCCTTATATTTATCCTTGATATACTCGATCATCCTGCCGGCGATTCCCTGTCCCTGATATTCCGGATCTACCAGCACATAATGGATCTGCGCCAGCATCTCCGTATCATCAAGTACCCGTGTCAGCCCCACCAGCCGCTCTCCGTCCCAGACAGTCAGCACCGTGGACGAATTCATCAGCGCCTTGTATAACCGCTCCGGATAATTTCCGGACACCCAGCCCACCGATAAAAAGAGCTGCTGTACCTGTTCTAATGTGAAATTTTTTTCTTCTGTATAGCGAATCATAACGACCCCCCATTTTTTTGCCTGATTATATCTCAATTAAACAGAGAATGGAAGTCACTATGAAATTTATTAGTTCACCTTAAGTTTAATGCAAATATTCAAGCCTATGTCTGTCCCGCCACATGCGCCATGCCGGGCTGCATCCGGATCCTACAAAAGCTTCTCCCGGTTCTCCATCAGGCATCTCAAAAACTCCCTGCCAGCCAGCGGCAGCGAATGCTTTTCTTTCATAATGATTCCCAGATCGCGGATCACCGGTGGATCGATCGGCAATGTGACAACCTTATAATTTGTCTTTCTGAGCACAAGCTCCGCCAGAACCGACACACCGAGTCCCTGTTCCACCATGGACAAAATCGAATAATCATCATGGACCCGCAGCCTTACGTCCGGCATGAGTCCCGCCGCCCGGAATGCCTCCATCGGCTCGCTGTATGTCCCCTCCTCCAACATCAGAAAGGGTTCCCGTGCCAGATCCGTCAATGTGACCGAAGTCTGCCCTGCAAGTCGATGTCCAGCCGGAACCACAGCCCTGAACTTTCCGGATCTCACCTGCACTGTTTCCATACCGCGGACAGCCTTCGGATTCACAAATCCAAAGTCAACGGCACCTGTCCGAACCCACTCCGGAATACTCGTGTAATCTCCCTGGTGAAGTACCACCTTGATCTTTGGATATTTTTCCCAGAACTGCCTTATGATCTCCGGAAGCCAATGGCAGGAGACGCTGGATATCGTCCCGATCCTCACAACTCCGTCCTCCAGCCCCCGGATCTCATCCGCCGCCTGCTTCATCGTCTCATACTGTTGGACTGAGTTCTTCATAAAAGGATAAAGCCGCTCCCCTTCCGGCGTCAGCTGGATCCCATACCGCGACCGGTACAGCAGCTTAATCGAAAGCTCCTTTTCCAGAGACGCGATCATCTGACTCAGAGCCGGCTGTGTATATCCGAGAAGCTCTGCCGCTTTCGTAAAGCTCCCCACCTCGATCACCTTCAATACTGCTATATATCTCTGCATGGCATCGCATAACCTTTCTGCATATTTACATAATTATTATCAATTTTACTTATTTATAATTTTGAGTATATAATACAGATATCCAAAAATCAAGTACAGGAGGTGTTCCCAATGGATATGAGCAAATTTTTAGTGGATGCGTACTTCACGGAGCATGAGCCCCAGGCCAGATACATGATGGGAAGTTCAGATCCTGAGTCACTTTCCTTAAAAGAGGCCGTACCGGATCTATCCCAGTATTCAGATGAACATCTGGGATATGCCCTCGGAAACGGCTGGCTTCCGCTCCGTAAGAAACTGGCCGGCCTTTACAAAACTGTAGACCCGGATCAGATCATCGTAATGAACGGAGGGGAAGAAACGATCTATGTGACCATGCGCGCCCTGTTAAAACCGGGAGATGAGCTTCTGGTCCAGATGCCATCTTACCAGTCCCTGACCGTGATTGCAAAAGAGATCGGATGCCCGATCAATGAATACCGGCCTTCTTTCGAACATGGATGGCGGTTTGATCCTGATGGACTCGAGGAAAAACTCACGCCAAAGACCCGGGGGCTGATCCTCAACTATCCCCATAATCCCACAGGCGCATGCCTGACATATGGGGAAATGGAAACCATCGCCCGAATCTGCAGGGAACATGATCTGTATCTGATCTCAGACGAGGCATACCGCTTTCTCCGGATCGACGAATCATGCACAGATGCTTCGTTTGCGGATCTGTATGACCGGTCCATCGTCCTCGAAAGCTTTTCAAAAACATTCGCGGCACCGGGACTCCGTCTCGGATGGATCACGGTAAAGGACCCGGAGCTTAAGAATAAGCTCCTCGCTTACCGCCATTTCACAAGCACCTGCACAAACCTTCCATGCCAGTGGATCGCAGGCGAACTGCTCAATAAACAGGTTGAGATCATTGCGCGGAATAATGCCATCGTAAAAAAGAATGCAGCGCTTCTGAAACTCTTTATCGAACGCCACAGCGATCTGCTTTCCTATGTTCCGCCAAAAGGTGCCACCATGGCATATGTCAGGCTTCGAAACGGAATAAGCGCTTCCGCATTCTGCCAGAAGCTTCTGAACGAGACCGGCATCCTGATTATCCCATCCTCCGTACTGGAAGATTCTGATGAATATCTGAGAGTCGGCCTTTGCAGGGAAAGTTTCCCGGAATGTCTTCAGATCCTGAACAAATATCTCATGGATCATCCGGTATGACCCCCAACTTTTTAACATGATCCATCACAGAAAGGAAAAATTCATATGAAACAGTATGTAGTAGACGCGTTTACCGACAAGATCTTCGCAGGCAACCCGGCAGCTGTCTGCGTAATGCCAAAATGGCCTGATGATTCCATCATGCAGAAAATTGCCATCGAAAATAACCTCTCTGAAACAGCTTTCGCCGTCAAAGAAGGGGACGAATATCACCTCCGCTGGTTTACCCCCGGTGGGGAGGTAGAACTCTGCGGTCATGCGACCCTGGCGACCGCCTATGTTATCACACGTTTTATTGAACCGGAACTTCGCGTGGTACGCTTTCAGACACTCAGTGGGATCCTGACTGTTGAAAAACATGGCGATCTCCTCACTATGGACTTCCCGTCCTTCTCTCTGACTCCCGTTCCAGTGACAGAAAAACTCTTCCAGGCTATCGGTGTAACTCCCCAAAAAGCTTTCCTGGGCGCAGATATGGTATGCGTCCTTGAGTCCGAAGACCAGGTCCGCAAAGCAACACCAAATCAGGAGATCATCCGTTCCCTCGACGGAGTCTGCTTCCACATCACTGCTCCAGGCTCCACCTATGACTGCGTGACCCGCACCTTCGCCCCAAAATGCAATGTCGTCGAAGATCCCGTCTGCGGCCGCGCCCACTGCCATGTGATCCCATACTGGTCCAAAATACTTGGCAAAACAGACCTGACCGCCTATCAGGCATCCGCCCGCGGTGGCATCCTCTACTGCCGATATTCCGGTCCGCGCACACAGATCAGCGGAAAAGCCGCCCTCTACTCAGAAGCCGAACTCTATCTTTAACGGTTCAGCAAATTTGTACAGACTGGAAAAGTGTTAACCCTATCTTTCATACAGGAGGTCTCATCATGAAAAAAGTTGACAGGCAGACCGCACGCCACTACTTCTGGCAGGAGATCTGCGATGGCTGGCATCTGTTAGAACGTGAAGATCTCAGCATCATCGCGGAAAAAATGCCTCCGCATACTGCCGAAGATATGCACTATCATACAAAGTCCAGGCAGTTCTTCTATATTCTGTCCGGTGAAGCGCAGATGCACGTTTCCGATCACACGGAAACACTCCCCGCAAGATCCGGAATCGAAATCAGCCCCGGCGAGGCTCACCAGATGCAGAATCCAACCGATTCTCCCATAGAATTTCTTGTCATCTCCATGCCTAAATCCCATGGTGACAAGATTCTGGTCGAGTAAACGATGCCGCCACCCAGTTTTACCGCGTCTTTTTACCCACGATCCACTTGCCCTGCTTTCCTGTTCCCGCCAACCACCGGCCCTGCTGCGGCCGGTGGCGCGGTGGGTGTACCCTTTGCCAGGTTGAAAACACGCAATTCTATCGATAATCACACCTCTGACACTGCCCCATCCTCTTCTCCTCATCTTCCTTATAATAAATCCCGGCCCACCGGCAGATACTCTGCAGAATCGGCACCACCGACTCCCCCTTCTCCGTCAGCGAATACTCCACCCTGGGTGGAATCTCGTCATACGACTTTCTCTGTACGATCCCATCCGCGATCAGATCCTTCAAAGCCGCCGCCAAGACCGCGTCTGTAATATTACACATCTCTTTTCTGAGTTCACTGTACCGAAGCGTTCCTCCCGCCGCCAGCACACAAATGATCCGGGATTTCCACTTTCCTCCAAACACTGTCAGGCCGTACTCCAACGGACACCTGATATCATCATCCAGTTTTTTCTTATACTTTGACATAAAATTATCCCCAGTCTTTTTTCTTTATTATAGACCGGGGACAATTATTTTTAAAGTTACTATGAAATTTATTAGTGGAATTACAGCTCCTTCTTATTATCTGCACCCGGTGTTGTAACGATCACCTTCTCCGGTGTGATAATAAGCGCTCCCTTAGCTGTTGCGGCACCTTTAAACATCGATTCTACCATCGCCTTGAAGGTATCTACGACCTTGCCCTCTGTGACATACTCAGCTGTGCCCTTCACCTGATAACCTTCCAGGCTCTGCGCGTCGTAAGCAGAGATTGCGATCTTTCCCGCATTCTCCTTGATGTTCTTCAGCGTTGTCTCAAGAAATACATCCCCGACAACAAGCTTTCCGTCCTCTGTCACATCCTTAAACGCAACCGGAACCACGTTCGGTTCCCCATTCGCGCAGGTCGCAAGATCCCACATTCCGTTCTTTAATACCTTTACAACTGCTTCATTCAACATTTCATATACCTCCATATTTTCAGCATCTCTGCTGTCTTCTGATGCACTCATCATATCCGATTTGCTCGGAACATGGAAGATATTAGGAAACTTATAAGCTGCTCATAAATTTCTTAGTGGACGCACAGATGGAACTGCATCTGTCAAAGCTCTTTCTCCATCTTCTATCTGATAAAATG
>CAKRNI010000113.1 GCA_934370915.1 uncultured Lachnospiraceae bacterium | reverse complement strand
CGGGGTCTTTCCAATCCTGTCCCCGTGCCCGGGTACCCCGCCGCGTTCCCCTCTCTCTCACGCGGCGGGGATTTTATTTTCACAGACGCCACGGAGCGGCTCCCGTAAATTGCGGATCGATCCGTTGCTTTTTGACCTTTGATATGTTACGATATTTTCATGATCTCTGACCTGCGAGAATTGACATTCTTTCGGGAAAGAGCCGATTGATATTACTGACCTTAAGAATGTTCTGACAGGGAAGAAAAATGAGATCCGGCAGCTTTGCCTAATGCGGCACTGCCCGCATTATTTGTGCTGCGGTTTCCGCATTTGTTCTGTATACACTTCATAGCGACTCTGTATGTTATGATCATCTGATTGATTCCCTGTTTATTTTGAGGTCTTCCTTTTCAAAAATCTGAACTTATACTCTCACAGGAGGACATCATGGATACTGATTTTATGAATGCAGCATTATTAGAAAATAAATTAAACCCGAAAAGCTGGTGGAAAGAGCCGGTGCGGGACGGCGTCACGGACCCGGTCTGTCTTCGTAAGCTGCAGACCCTGATCGACCGTTTGGAGGCGGGCGAGACGCTCACAAAAGAAGAAGGGGTCTGTCTGATCGACGGTCGCTCCCCGGAACTTGCCGCCTATCTCTTCCCAAAGGCACGGGCCATCCGGGAACGCGTATACGGCACGGATGTCTATGTCCGCGGACTCATTGAGTACAGCAACTACTGTAAAAATAACTGCCTCTACTGCGGGATCCGGGCTGGGAATAAAAATGCCAGCCGCTACCGTCTCCCCCCGGAGGACATTTTATCCTGCTGCCGCAGCGGATATGACCTGGGATTTCGGACTTTCGTCCTTCAGGGCGGGGAAGATCCTTTTATGACCGAAGATAAGATCACGGAGATCGTCTCCATGATCCGGAAGGAATTCCCGGACTGCGCGATCACGCTGTCCTTGGGCGAGATGGAATACGAGAGCTACAAGCGGTTCTTTGACGCCGGGGCGAACCGGTATCTGCTCCGCCATGAGACCGCGGACGCGGCACATTACGGGAAGCTTCACCCGAAGGAAATGTCCTTTGAGCACCGGATGAACTGCCTGAGAACCTTAAAAGAGATCGGTTATCAGACCGGCTGCGGCTTCATGGTCGGCTCCCCGTACCAGACTTCGGAATGTCTCGCCGAGGACATGATCTTTATCCGGGAACTCAGACCGGAGATGGTGGGAATCGGTCCGTTTATCCCTCAGCACGATACGCCGTTCGGAGACCAGAAACCAGGAACCATGGAACTCACCTTATTTATGATGGGACTTCTCCGCCTCCAGGACCCGAATGTCCTGCTGCCAGCGACGACAGCGCTGGGAACGATCCATCCATTCGGACGGGAACTGGGGATTCTTGCCGGCGGAAACGTCGTCATGCCAAACCTCTCCCCAGTTCAGGTCCGGACGAAATATCTCCTCTACGACAATAAGATCTGTACCGGGGATGAGGCGGCAGAGTGCGTGAACTGCATGAAGCGGCGGATGGAAAGTGTCGGATATCATGTGGTTGTGGATCGTGGGGATCATAGGAAATAAGAATTTAACAGAAAGGAACGAATCTGTCTCTGTGTCTTACCTGCTTTAGATTTTAGCAAAATCTTTGTTTGCTGAACAGGCAGCGCAAACAAAAGCATATCAGACAGGTTCGGCAGGTTTACATATGGGAATGAATGAAACGCCGTCCGGCGAACGGATCCACATTGGATTCTTTGGCAGAAGAAACGCCGGAAAATCAAGTCTTGTGAACGCAGTGACCGGGCAGGATCTCTCCATCGTCTCCGAGGTCCGCGGAACCACCACCGACCCGGTATCAAAGTCCATGGAACTTCTTCCGCTGGGACCGGTCGTAATTATCGATACGCCTGGCATTGACGATGAGGGCGAACTCGGAATCAAGCGCGTCGGAAAGAGCCGCCAGGTCTTAAATAAAACGGATATCGCGATCCTGGTCGTAGATGGAGTCACCGGAACTGGCAGCTGGGAAGAAGAAATGATCCAGCTGTTTGAGAAGAAGGAGATTCCGTATCTTGTTGTATACAATAAGGCGGATCTATGCGATCTTAACGAGGTCAGTCTGCCACAACAAAATGCCGCAGCAACTGCGCAGCATTCCAGCCAGTCAGTCTCAAATACCACGGACTCTAAAAGCGCGTCCGAATCGGCCCCTGCTCTTCATTCAGCCGCGGACCAGCATAAGATCTACGTCAGCGCCAAGACCGGTTTCGGAATCCACGACCTGAAAGAGCGCATGGCGCGGCTTGTCTCCACGGACGGCAATGAAAAACACCTTGTGGCCGATCTCGTGAACCCGCTGGACATCGTTGTCCTCGTCGTCCCAATCGACAAAGCCGCACCGAAGGGCCGCCTGATTCTCCCGCAGCAGCAGGTGATCCGCGACCTTTTAGATACCGGTGCCATGCCCATCGTCTGTCGGGAATCGGAGCTCACGGAGACACTGAACTCCTTAAAGAAAAGACCTTCCCTCGTCATTACCGACAGCCAGGTATTCCCGCTTGTGGACCGCCTGACTCCAAAGGACATCCGCCTGACCTCATTCTCGATTCTCTTTGCGAGGTACAAGGGAAATCTCACCCAGGCCGTCCACGGCGCACGGGCATTCAATACCATCGAAGACGGCGATAAGATCCTGATCTCTGAAGGCTGCACCCATCACCGCCAGTGCGGCGATATCGGTACCGAAAAACTCCCGAACTGGATCCGGGAATATACCGGAAAGCAGCCAGACTTCCACTTCACCTCCGGCACTGAATTCCCGGAAGACGTCTCCGGATATAAGCTCATCGTCCACTGCGGCGGCTGTATGCTGAACGAGCGTGAAATGCGAAGCCGCCTAAGAAGCGCCGCCGACCAGGAGATCCCGATGACGAACTATGGGATTGCGATTGCGTATATGAAAGGGATTCTCGAACGCAGCGTGGAATGTCTGGGACTTTAAGCAATATCCCTGGTTTCTCTTGCTCTGGCTAGGGTTTTTCTTCATTCCGACCTCGACAACTGCTTATTTATCGTTTCCAACACTTATCAGCGCAGCCGTCATTTCATAATTATGACTTATTATCTTATATAGAAAAAGTTCCGGTAAAGCAATGGCTCATACATTCTTGTATTCTTTCCACACTTTACTGGAACTTTTCTTATTTTATCCACCAGGCTGGTCCGGCACTCTTTATTTCTCTGAATTCTCAAAATACTCTCTCAGCTCATCCACCAGCTCACCGAACTCTTTTCCGGTCTCATCCAGTGTGATGTCCGCATATTTCTCGTAGTACGGAAGTCTCTCATTGTAGAGATCCCTGAGTGTCATTCCGTCCTTTAAAACAACACCGCGGTCCACAAGGTTTCCGAGACGAGATTCCAGATCCTCATAGCAAAGCTTCAGATAAACGATCGTCGCGGTCTCTTTGTAGTGCTCCATGGCTTTCGCCTCGTAGATCACGCTGCCGCCCGGCGCAATGACGGATTTTTCCACATCCAGATCGAGGTTTGCCTGTTCCTCAACGCGTAAGAAACCATCATCGCCCTCTTCCGCGATGATCTCCTTCAAAAGCTTTCCTGTCTTCTCCTGGATCACAAGATCCACATCCACGAAGGAATATCCAAGGCGCTTCGCAAGCAGCACGCCGATGGTGCTCTTTCCGGACGCCGGCATTCCGATCATCAGAATATTTTTCTTCTTCATAACTTATGCCTCGCTCTTTTATCTGTCGCTGTAATTATCTCTGGTTAACTGTTCCGTATACTCCCAGTCACTCTGCAGACTACTTCTGTCTCTTCTTATCATTCCGCGGACCACCGGATTTCTGATTATTCGCCTTCCTGGATCGTTCCGACCGGTCAGTTCCTTTTTTTCCTTCATCGGCGCCTGAATGCTTTCGGTCCGTTCTTGAAGTTCCCGCTCTTTCTACACTGCCAGGACTCTTTTTTACCGATTTTGAAGTTTTTTTACCCGCTTTCGCGTCCTTCACCGGCTTTCTCACGCTATACCCGAAGCTTCCCAGCTCCTCTCCCATCCCATAATATCTTCCATGGGAATAGGCTAACGGCTTCGCCATGGAAAGATGGAAGGTGTCCTTCGCATCCATGTACGCCTCGTCTACATCCACCGCCACAACATCGGCGATAAACATGTGATGGCTGCCCAGCTCTTCCACCTTCACGACGCGGCACTCGATGTTCACCGGGCTCTCTTTGATCACCGGTACATTCACCACGTTCGCCTTCTCCGGGGTCAGCCCGGTCTCTTTCCACTTATCCACGTCGCGCCCGGAGCGCACGCCGCAGTAGTCTGTCGCCCAGACCATGGACTCCGTCGTCAGGTTTACGACGAACTCCCCGGTCTCCTTCATCATATGGTAGGAGTGGCGTTCCGGCCTGACACTGATGGACAGCATCGGCGGATTCGTGCAGATGGTTCCCGCCCATGCCACCGTAAAAATATTCGAATTTCCTTCCCGGTCAGCCACCGTCACGAGGACAGCCGGAACCGGGTACAGCATATTTCCTGGTTTAAACTGTCGTTTTCCCATCTTTACAGATCCTGCCTTTCTTCAATCGCAGCCTTTCCGGCATCTCACACCTGCAGTGTCTGCCGTCAGAAAATTACTGCTGTAATGCCATCATGACCTGCGGCGCAAGCTGTTTCTTTCTGGAAACAACGCCCGGAAGCTTCACGATTCCGGTCTGTGCGCTCACATTCTCCACGTCCTCATCCCGTACATGGAATGCGGTCGTGATCAGCTGCTCCGCGCCCTGTCCGGTGCAGATCAGGTCTGTGGACTCTGTCAGAATGTTTGTAAGCATAAAGAACATCATGTCGATCTCATGCTGCTCTCTCTCTTTTTCTGTATACTCAGACATTCTCTTCCTTAAGTCTTTGAGCTCTACCGCGTTTAAGGAAGTGATCTGACCAATACCGAATACGGAATTTCCAACGGTGAAACGCTTGAAATCCTGGTAGAAGATATCGCCGTCAGATTTTCCCTTCAGGTTGCTTCCCGCAGAGAACATGTCGATCGCATACTTCTCGATGTCAAGTCCGGCGATCTGCGCAAGTGCGAGTCCGGCTGCCTTATCGATCGGCGTGCAGGTCGGAGAACGGAATAGCAGGGTATCGGAGATGATCGCGCTGCATAAGAGTCCGGCCGTTGTCTTGTCGATCTCCATGTGATTCTCCTGATACATCTGGTAAATGATGGTTGCGGTACAGCCGAGAGGCTGGTTTCTGAAGAATACCGGGGACATGGTCTCCACAGTGCCGAGACGGTGATGGTCGATGATCTCACGGATGTCCGCGTTCTCCATACCCTCGACCGCCTGACTCTTCTCATTGTGGTCAACAAGGATGATACTCTTTCCTTTCGCTCCTAAGAGGTTACGTCTGGAGATCATGCCGATGTACTTTCCGTCGGAATCCAGAACCGGGAAATCACGGTGTCTCTTGCTTGCCATGATCTCACGGATATCGTCAAGGTAATCTTCCTCTGAGAAGTCGATGATATTCTCCTTTGTCATAAAGTAACTGATCGGCATGGACTGGTTGATCAGACGAGCCGTCGTGTACGTGTCATACGGTGTGGTGATGACTGCGCAGCCGCGCTCCTGTGCCAGCTTGCGGATCGTGAGGGATACGCCTGCGCCCTCGCAGACGATAATGCAGCCCGCTTCCATCTCGATTGCGCAAAGCTGGGACTCATAGCGGTTTCCGAGAATGACAAGGTCATACTTCTCGATGTAGTTCTCCATCAAATCCGGGTTTGCGGCCGCGATCAGGACTTTTCCGCGGTCAAAGTATGCCTCGGAGTCACCGACTACCATGCTTCCTTCCAGCGTATCCAGAATGTTGGCATATTTTGTGCACGCTTTTGAAATAATACTGCTGTCATATAAGTTCATGTAGGACTTGGTGATATCACCGATGGTGATCACGCCCTCCAGAAGACCTTCCTCCGTGACACACGGAATTGTTACAACATTATTCTCCTGCATGAGTCCCCACGCATTCTTTAAAGAAATTCCGCGGGACACACCTTTTGTCTTACGGATCTCGATATCCTTGACCTGTGTCTTGACGTTCTCTACAAGACGCGGGGCCTTCAATTTAAAATAATCTAATACATACTGTGTCTCAGGGTTTACATTTCCGGCACGGCACGGCTCATAAATCTCGCCGGTAAGCTTGTGCTTGAAATCTGCATAGCAGATAGCTGAGCAGATGGAATCCGTATCCGGATTCCTGTGTCCCAGGACAAGTGTCTTTTTCAGTCCTTCAGCTGCCATTGATCTTCTCCTTCTATTGCGTTTCTCTCAGACGTACAAAACAGGAATGTGTTACAATAACTTCATAGTACGTTCACAATTTATTCATATTTGTTTTTTATACTTATTGCATAAACAAAAAGTCATTTAACTTTACCAATTAGACAAATTGCACATAGATTTTTCATAATTGCCCCGGTTGTCGCGACCGGGGTCTCCTCATGTCCGGGGGGTATGTATGTCCGCTTATTGCGGACATTTTTCTTTCCCACTAACACATTTCTTATGAATTCTTTTCAGCAAAAAGGGAGTCCGGCGCACCGGACTCTCTCTTTTTATCCGATGATCAGCTTCGCGGCCCCATAGATACCGGCATCGTTTCCAAGCTTCGCAAGGACGATGTCCGCCTTCTTTGTTGCCATCGGAGATAATTCATCATGGTACTTTTTAATCATATCAGTCAGGAATGTTCCGGCTTTGGATACGCCGCCGCCGATCAGGAAGGCCTGCGGATCCAGAACCATCGAGATCGTCGCAAGAGCCCATCCAAGGTAATAACAGGACTTATTAAGGGATTCCAGCGCAAGCTCATCTCCCGCTTTTGCCGCATCCAGCACGTTCTTTGCGCTGATGTTCTTTAAGCTTCTGAGACTGGACGGACGGTTATCTGCCGCCAGCATTCTTCTTGCGGTCCTTGCAATTCCTGTAGCGGAAGCGACCTGCTCCAGGCAGCCGTGGCCGCCGCAGTTGCACGCCTCTGTTTCACCTTCCATCACGTGGATGTGACCGATCTCGCCGCCAACGCCCTGTTCACCGGTCCAGATCTTTTCATTCAGAATAATACCGCCGCCGACGCCGGTTCCGAGTGTCACCATAACGAGGTTTTTATAGCCTTTTCCGCCGCCCTGCCACATCTCGCCGAGAGCTGCGACATTCGCGTCATTTCCGCTTTTGACAGGCATTCCATCCAGCAGTCCGCTTAATTCCTTCTGCGGATTTCCCGCTTTCCAGCCAAGGTTTACGCACACTTCGCAGTGCCCGTCAGGAAGAACCGGTCCCGGGAATCCCATCCCCGCGCCGGAAAAATCGGAGAGCTCCAGCCCGCTTTCCTTTGCCGTTCTGCGGATTGAAGCCGCAATATCGCCCAGGATATACTTTCCGTTCTCCTCTTTTCTTGTCGGAATCTCCCATTTCTTTACAAGAGTTCCATCTTCCTCAAAGATACCGAGCTTCACGCTTGTTCCGCCGATATCGATTCCTATACACTTTAAGCTCATGTGCGTTCCCCTTTTCCGGATTTTCCGCTATCCGTCCCCGCTGTTTTAAGCCATCGGTCCGGACAGCATACAGTCTTGTGAAACTGCCGCCCGGACCCCCAGGTGCCAGCCCCTATTTTTCACAGCCGTCCATTTCACATCGGGCTGCTGCATTTTCCATCTATCTAATTAGAACAGCGTCTTTACAGTATTTACAACGTTCTCAACCGTAAATCCGAACTTCTCGAACAGTTTTGCTGCCGGACCGCTTGCTCC
>CAKRNI010000112.1 GCA_934370915.1 uncultured Lachnospiraceae bacterium | reverse complement strand
GAACAAGATCATAGGAGCCGACGGACACGGAACCGTCGTCCATCACCATCTCACAAGTAGGTTTTCCATCCTCACCGACGATCATCCGGCTCGCGAAACCATCACCAGTCATATACTCATAATAGCAGAGATCATCCTGTGACATGACGAAAGGAATCTTTCCTGGCGGCAGCAGGATCGTTCCCGGAACCATCCTTGCATTTCCATTTTCATCCGTCTCTTCGTGGGCAATATCGTGAAGCTTTACGAGAACATAGCCTTTCGCATACATGGAGTCCAGAATCTTTAAAAATTCACTCTTTGTAGTCATCACCTGATTGTAGCCCTTTTCATCCGCATCTCCGTCAAATGCCTTTGCGTTATCCATGATGAGAGAGTGGAAGAAAATATGGGTGATCTTCGTCACATCCGCCCGGACAAGCGTGGCTTTTGTCTCCTCACAGGATGCGAGAAGTTCCTTCACATCAGGATTTTCCGCGTAATCCGGATTGGAATTTAAGAGATCGATGGCAGCATCGTAATCATAAGTCATGAACTTCGCGTGGGCACCGTTTAAAATATCGTTCAGGGCAGTATCGCCGGTATTGTAAGGGTAAGACTCTTCGGTGGATGCCGGAGTCTCGGAAGATCCGTCTTTTTCGGATCCGCTCTCCGCGAGAGAAATATTGATCGATTCTCCGCCTGATGGGTCGGAGGAGGTTTCAATCGAATTCTTTTTTGAGAAGCCCGGCAGTCCGCCATTCTTTTTTATAAAGAATCCAGCGCCGATTCCCAGAAGCAGGACTGCGAGGACTAAGAGCAGGATCGTGATCAGAACGGTCCGCTGCCGTTTCCGCATTTTTTCACGGCTTGAAATATATGCGCGGCGTCTTTTAAAATCATCATTGTATTCCAAAATATCACCTCGTACTGTTATTACTTCTATCATAACACAACAGCATGTCCACCGCCATTAAAAACGGAAAAATTAAGCATTTTGTAAGCTGTGACATAAAGAAGGATGTCCGCGCCATATTTTATAAGGAAAAATCGGCCGGAACCATGAAAATATGTGCCGGACGGAGTGAGACAGCGTCCGGGCGGAGAATTTTTGTGGTCCGGAGTGGAGGTCAGGAGCAAAATATGAGAGCGGGGAAAAGAATCTTTTGTGGAATCATGGCCGGGATCCTGATGATGATGGAACCGGTGAGCGGATATGGAATGCCAGGAGAAGGGACCAGTGACGGTCCTGAGATCACAGCCCCGTCGGCGATCCTCATGGAAGCATCCACGGGAACCGTGATCTGTGAGAAGAACGCAGATGAGCCGAGAAATCCGGCCAGTGTCACGAAGATCATGACACTGATCCTGATCTTTGACGCCCTGCAGTCGGGAAAGATCCACCTGACAGACGAGGTGGTGACAAGTGCTCACGCGAAATCCATGGGCGGATCCCAGGTGTTTCTCGAGGAGGGCGAGATTCAGACGGTGGAGACATTGATCAAGTGCATCGTCATCGCCTCCGGAAACGACGCGTCGGTGGCCATGGCGGAGTTTATCGGCGGGGACGAGGGGACATTCGTGAAGATGATGAATGAGCGGGCAGAAGGACTCGGAATGGGGCACACAAAATTTATTGACTGCTGCGGACTTACGGATTCCCCGGAACATGTGACCACGGCACGGGATATCGCACTTATGTCGAGGGAGCTCATCACAAAGTACCCGCAGATCACAAACTACACGACGATCTGGATGGAAAATATCACCCATGTGACAAAGCAGGGAACAAAAGAATTCGGTCTTTCCAACACAAATAAGCTCTTGAAGATGGCGACGAATTTTGAGGTGACAGGCTTAAAGACCGGTTCTACCAGCATCGCGAAATATTGTCTTTCCGCTACGGCGAAAAAGGACGGTGTGGAACTCATCGCCGCGATCATGGCGGCACCGGACTATAAGGCAAGGTTTAAGGATGCTGTGACGCTTTTAAATTATGGGTTTGGAAACTGCAGGCTCTATAAAGATGAGACACCTCCAAAGCTTCCGATGCTTCCGGTGACAGGCGGAAAAGTGGCGGAAACAGAGCTTTCCTACGGAGACATCTTTACCTGTCTGGGGCTCCACGGGGAGGATTTTTCCGGCGTGGAGCGGGAACTGACACTGGAAGAAAGCGCAAAAGCCCCGATAAAGGCAGGTGACCGGTTTGGAACGCTGCGTTACCGGTTCAACGGGGAAGAGATCGGAAACATTCCGGTCGTTGCGGCACAGGATGTGGACGCTGCGGAATTTACGGATTATGTGAAATGGATGATGGGGTGGTGGAGAATGGGAGGAGGAAAACGGATAACGAACGGTCCGGAAGAAAAATCTGACTGACCGGTTTCTTTTTTTGAAAAAATATTGTATTATGAAAGATAAGTGCCCGTGAACCAGATGAAACCGCAGGAACGGCGGAATGTGACAGGGCGGACAATGAAAGAACTGCTGTCTGCAGCCAGGAAAAAACAGAATGGCTGCGGTGAACGGGAATCAATGGCGTAACCTGAGGATAAAAGAATGACGGACAGACAAAATATCGGTAAAAAGACCGTGATCGTGGTGGATGATGAACCAATCATCAGAATGGATCTCGGACAGATGTTAGAAGAATTAAATTATGAAGTGATAGCGGAAGGCGCGGACGGTTTTGATGCGGTGGAACTCTGCCGGAAGAAAAATCCGGACGTAGTCCTTTTGGATCTTGAAATGCCGGTTTTTGACGGGATGACGGCAGCGGAGACGATCATCAGCGAGAACCTTGCGGGTTGTGTCGTGATCTGCACCGCTTTTGCGGATGAAGATTTTCTGGAGCAGGCGGGAAGGATCGGAGTCTCCGGATACATTGTAAAGCCCGTTGAGATGAGAAATCTGCGCCCGACCATCGAGATGGCGTATGCCCAGGGGAAAAGGCTTGCAAAACAGAAACTGGCGTTAGGGGAGGCTAATAAAAGACTGGAAGAAAGCCGTGTGATCGAGCGGGCAAAAGGACTTCTTGCGAAATCAAAAAATATTTCCGAGATGGATGCCTATCGAAAGATGCAGAAAACGGCAATGGAAAAGCGTGCACCGTTAGTTGCGGTAGCAAGGGCAATCATCCGGGTGGAGACTCAGAGGGACGAGGCAAACCAGGCGAAAAAGTGGCTGATGCGGGAACAGCGGATGACGGAGCAGGAAGCATACCGCTACCTTGTAAAAGGTGCGGAAAAGAGTGGACTTACGGTCTCCGCATTTGCAAAAAAGCTCATGGAAGAGGAAATATAGCATGACAACGGAAGAAATCAGAATACGCACAGGACTTTCTGAAAAAGATGCGGAGACTTTAAAACAGACGGAGCAGATGCTGCCGATGATGGCGGAGCTTGCAGGAGCAGATCTTTTTATTGACTGTATGAACCGGGAAACAGGAACTATGTTCGTTGCTGCTCAGGCAGGTCCCAAATATATGCCCTCCGCCTATCAGAACAGCGTTGTGGGCTGTATAGCGGAAAAAGAGGACGAACCTGCAGTGTACCGGGCTTTAGAGACCCGTGCCCCGGTCCGGGATATCAAAGCGGTGACCCAGGAAGAAAAGACGGTGCGTCAGGACGCAGTTCCGATCCAGGGCGAGGATGGAAAGATTATCGGGATCCTGATCGGGGAAAAGGATATCAGCAATGATATCCGGAAAGAGCAGAAATATGAGGCCATGGCGAGACAGCCGGTAGCCTTCGGTTCCATCGGATCAAAAACCGAAAGCACAGCAGTGAGGAACGCAAGGCGGGAGGTCCACCACCGGGTCAAAAATCATCTTCAGCTTGTTGCCAGTATCATGAACATTCAGGCAAGAAAGTCGGAAAGCGAAGAGGTAAAGCAGGCATTCCGGGAGAATACCGCAAGAGTTTTAAGTATCGCATCCATCAATGAGATCCTGACAGCAAACGATGAGGGACCGGCACCGCTGATGCCGTTCTTAGAGAAGTTGAAAAATCAGTTCCTGCTCCTTTACGGAGAGGAATATCCCATCGAGTTAAAGCTTTCCGGCGATGATCTCACCGTGTCCCAGGACCAGGCGACGGATGTGGCACTGGTGGTGAACGAGCTCGTCTCAAATGCCTACAAGCACGCGTTTAAAGGAAGAGCAAGCGGGGAGATCCGCGTGATCTTAAAGAACGGCGAGCGATACGCTTCCGTGACGGTCCAGGACAACGGAACCGGAACGGAAGGGATCTGGAACGCGGGAAATTTTGGAATGATGCTCGTACAGATGACCGTGAAGGACAAATTAAAAGGAAAAGTGTATGTGGAGAGCGGAGATTCCGGTACGTCCGTGACCTTCGATTTTCTGATTGACAAAACAGCGGAAGCTGGAATATAATACTAAGAGAAATTGAATATCTCATCGCACAACAGGGTGCGGTGTAACAGCGATAAGGCTCAGAGCAGGAATTTATTTCTGCTCTGGGTCTTTTGTTCTTTTCTAAGGAAAATTTGGAGAACGGAGGTGAGAATACTGGAACATTCGAAAATGTTAAGCGTTGGAATCGACATCGGAACATCCACATCCCAGGTGATCTTCAGCCACCTGACCATCGAGAATACAGCCGGATATTTTTCGGTTCCATCCGTGGAGATCGTAGGAAAAGAAATCATCTATAAAAGTCCCGTTTACCGGACACCACTCCTCGACCGGTCTCTGATCGATGGGGCTGCCTTAAAAAAGATTCTGGAAAAAGAGTATGAAGCGGCGGGCGTGACCCCGTCCCAGGTGGAAACGGGAGCGGCGATCATCACAGGAGAGTCCGCGAGAAAAGAGAACGCGTCCATGGTCCTCGATGAGTTAAGCATGTTTGCGGGAGATTTCGTCGTATCGACGGCGGGGCCGGACCTGGAATCCGTGATCGCGGGTCAGGGAAGCGGTGCCTGGAAATATTCGGAGGACAACGGCGTTGTGGTCGTGAATCTGGATATCGGAGGCGGAACCACGAATGTGGTCCTCTTTGACGGCGGAGTGATCGGAACGAGAGGCTGCATGGATATCGGCGGACGCCAGGTGATCGTGGATGAACACAGAAGGATCACCTATGTGAGCCCAAGTGCCGCAGCGATCGCAAAAGCGCTGAGACTCTCGATCAACGAAGGTGACCCGGCGGACGAGGAAGTCCTCGCAAAGCTCTGTGACGGAATGGCGGAAGTTCTGGAAGAAATGCTGGGGGCAGCGGAACCCACGGAACTTTTAAAGAAGGTCCAGACGGCAGGTTCCTCCGATTTCGAGATCCCGGTGGAGCGCCCGATCCGATATGTCTGTTTTTCCGGCGGTGTGGCGGAATGCATCTACCACCCGGGAATGGACGTCTTCGCTTACGGGGATATCGGAATCCTCTTAGCGGAGGCCATCAGGCGGAGCCGCCTGTTCTCGAAATTCCATGTGATCGACGCGAAGGAGACGATCCGGGCAACAGTGATCGGAGCTGGAACCTACACGACGACGATCTCCGGAAGCACCATCGCCTACGCGGATGGCCTGTTTCCCATGAAGAATATTCCGGTACTCAGGCTTTCGGAATCCGAGGAAGACGCCTGCTGGCAGGGAAAGAGCGAAGGACTGAAAGAAAAGATCCTCTGGTTCTTGAAACAGAGCGACAGCACGAAGATCGTTCTCGCGGTGAACGGAAAGAAAAATCCGGGATACGTGGAATTAAAGACATTCGCTGCCGCCCTGGGAGAGGGAATGAAAGCGACGATCCCGGACGGGGAGCCGTTCCTCTTTGTTGTCAGGGAGGACATGGCGAAGGCGCTGGGGCAGCTTTTGAGACAGAGATTTTTAAATGAGAGAAATATTGTGGTGATCGACGAGATCCGCGTGGAGGACAACAACTTTGTGGATTTCGGAAAGCCGGTGATGAATGGTCTCGTCATCCCGGTGGTCGTAAAGACATTACTATTTGGGTAAAAGGAGGAGAGGAAAAGAGAACATGGGATACCATACGATACTTTCCGGACAACGCTTTACCTTTGATTCCGTAAAAGAAGTGATGGCGAAAGCCGGAGAACACAAATCCGGAGATGTCCTGGCCGGTGTGGCTGCCGCGTCAGATATCGAGAGGATCGCGGCGAAGGACGTTCTCGCGGGGATGACGCTCAGGGAACTCTACGAGAACCCGGCGGCGCCCTACGAGGAGGACGAGGTCACAAGGATCAACATCGACGGACTGAACAAGAAAATATATGGCGAGATCGCCGGATGGACCGTCAGTGACCTCAGGGAATGGCTCCTTTCCTATGAGGCGGACAACGAGGCAATCCACCGGATCTCAAGGGGACTGACGGCGGAGATGGTTGCTTCTGTCTGCAAACTCATGACGAACCTGGATCTGATCTACGCGGCCCAGAAGATCCGGGTGACGGCCCACTGCAACACCACCGTCGGTGAGCGTGACATCATGGGAACGAGACTTCAGCCGAACCACACGACAGATAACGTGGAGGGAATCACGGCATCCTTATTTGAAGGACTTTCCTACGGATGCGGAGATGTCCTCATCGGATTAAACCCGGTAAATGATACGGTCTCGAGTCTCGCGGAAGTCTTAAAGCGGTTTGACGAGGTCAAACACCAGTTTGATATTCCGACCCAGATCTGCGTGCTGGGACATATCACCACCCAGATCGAGGCGGTAAAACAGGGAGCGCCCTGTGACATGATCTTCCAGTCTATCGCGGGAAGCGAGAAAGGAAACCGTGCCTTCGGTTTCTCCGCTGAGACCGTGGATGAGGCGCAGGAATTAATGAGGACCCAGGGAACAGCCGCAGGCCCGAATGTCCTGTACTTCGAGACAGGACAGGGAAGTGAGCTTTCCTCAAACGCCCACTGGGGCGCGGACCAGGTGACGATGGAGGCGAGATGTTACGCCTTCGCAAGAAAGTATCACCCGTTCATGGTCAATACAGTCGTTGGCTTCATCGGACCGGAGTACTTATACGACTCCAAGCAGGTCATTCGGGCAGGTCTTGAGGACCACTTCATGGCGAAGCTCTCCGGAATCCCCATGGGATGTGACTGCTGCTACACAAACCACATGATGGCGGATCAGAACGATATCGAGAACCTGTCCTTACTGTTAGGGGCAGCAGGAGTCAACTACATTCTCGGCGTTCCGACCAGCGATGACATCATGTTAAACTATCAGACAAACGCTTACCATGATATCGGAACGATCCGTGAGATCTTAGGAAAACATCCGATCCCGGCCTTTGAGCGCTGGCTTGAGAAGATGGGAATCATGGAAAACGGAAGACTTACAAAGTACGCGGGAGATCCGACGATCTTCATGAAGAAAGGGCGGTGATCGGAGTGCTGAGTAAAGAAGAGATCGACCGGATCGCGGAAGAGATCCTGGCCGGGTTTCAGGCGGGAAAGGAAGAGCGAACGTCTGCTCCCAAAACAAAAAAAGAAATTCCGGGGCTCTCCGGAGTCGCTGATGTGAAGGCGGAAGCTTCCGTGAGAGAAAACAGAAAAAAACAGGAACAGGAGATCCTCGAGGCTGCTGCCGGAAGTGTTCCGAAGGCGGAAACAACGGCGAAAGAGTCAGAAAGCGGAGAGGATGAGTTGAAGGAAAAGGACTGGCGGGCGCCTCTCATCGATAGCCCGCAGGATCCGGATGCCCTGCAGAGGATGATGGCGAAGACTACGGCTCGGATTGGAGTCGGAAGATGTGGTCCGAGATTAAAGACCCAGACGCTTTTAAAGCTTCGCGCCGACCACGCGGCTGCGCGGGATGCGGTCATGATGGATGTCAGCGAGGAACTTGTCTCGGAACTGGGACTTTTCCCGGTAAAGACACTCTGCGAGGACAAAAACGTATTCCTCACGAGACCGGATCTCGGAAGAGATTTCTCTGAGGAGACAAAGAAGGCAATCTCCGAACACTGTGTCCATGATATCGATG
>CAKRNI010000111.1 GCA_934370915.1 uncultured Lachnospiraceae bacterium | reverse complement strand
ACGGTCCGTGCCAGGCACAGACCGTAACTTCTGATTATTCACTTAAATAAGCCTTTTTGACCTTCTCATCATTCATGAGCTGCTTCGCGTCGCCGCTCAGAACGATCTTACCGGTCTCCAGTACATACGCCTGATTCGCGATGGAGAGTGCTTTTTTCGCATTCTGCTCGACTAAGAGAACCGTCACGCCGTCACGGTTGATGCTCTGGATGATGTCGAAGACTTCATTTACATAGATCGGAGACAGACCCATGGACGGCTCGTCGAGAACGATGAGCTTCGGATGGCTCATGAGGGCGCGTCCCATGGCGAGCATCTGCTGCTCACCGCCGGAGAGAGTACCGGCCGGCTGGTTCACACGCTCCTTTAAACGCGGGAAACGCTGATAGATCATATTGAGCGTCGCATCCATCTCTGCCTTATCTTTTCTTGTGTAGGCACCGAGCTTCAGATTCTGGAGAACGGTGAGAGTGGAGAATACGCGGCGTCCCTCCGGAACATGGGCGATTCCCATGCTGACGAGCTTGTAGCCGGGGATCTTTGTGATATCGGTTCCTTCGTACATGATATGTCCGGAACGGGCGCTCAAAAGACCCGTCACGGTGTGCAGTGTTGTCGTCTTTCCGGCACCGTTGGCACCGATCAGAGCGACGATCTCTCCCTGATTTACATCGAAGGAGATTCCTTTTAACGCCTGGATCACGCCGTAGTAGACTTCCAGATCTCTTACTTCTAACATTGCCATGATTGTTCTCCTCCTATTCACCGAGATAAGCTTTGATAACTTCCGGATTGCTTAAGACTTCCTGAGTAGGACCTGTGCAGAGGACCTGACCAAAGTTTAAGACGGTAAGACGCTCACAGATACCGCTGACGAGCTTCATGTCGTGCTCGATTAAGAGGATCGTCATTCCGAAATGGTCGCGGACGAAGCGGATCGTCTCCATCAGCTCCGCGGTCTCATTTGGGTTCATGCCGGCAGCCGGCTCATCGAGAAGAAGAAGCTTTGGCTCCGTCGCAAGGGCGCGGGCGATCTCGAGCTTTCTCTGTTTTCCGTAAGGGAGGTTGGAGGCCTTAAAATCACATTCCCCGTCGAGTCCGAATACCTTTAAGAGCTCCATGGCCTTCTCATCCATCTCTTTTTCCACCTTGTAGTACCGTGGAAGGCGGAGGATTCCCTCAAGAGTGGAGTAGGTGTGGTGGTTGTGGAGTCCTGCCTTTACGTTGTCGAGAACGGAGAGGTCCTTAAAAAGGCGGATGTTCTGGAACGTACGGGCGATACCGGCTTTGTTGATGTCGGTGGTGGACTTTCCTGTAAGGTTCTGGCCATCTAAGAGGATCGTTCCTGTATCCGGCTTGTAAACGCCTGTCAGGAGGTTGAAGATCGTGGTCTTGCCGGCACCGTTCGGTCCGATGAGACCGTAGAGCTGGCCTTTTTCAATGTTGATGGCAAAATTGTTGACAGCCTTTAAGCCTCCGAAGGAGATGCTTAATCCTTTTACACTTAACATGTCTGACATTTTAAGCTTCCTCCTTTCCTGAATGGGCAGCATGCTGCGGTTTTAAGCCGCCGAAGATCCGCTTGCGGAGCGTGATGAACTGCGGAGCGGAGTTGAAGAGCATCGCGAGGATCAGGACGATGGCGTAGATCAGCATACGGTAGTTGTTTAAACCTCTTAAAAGCTCCGGGAGCAGGTAGAGGATGACGGTTGAGATCACGGATCCGCGGATGCTTCCGATTCCGCCGAGAACCACGTATACAAGAATCATGATGGACATGTTGTAGCCGAAGTTCTTCGGGAGAGCAGTAAGTGTCGTAAGGTTGTGGGCATAGAGAACGCCTGCAACGCCTGCTAAGGCAGCGGAGATGCTGAAGGCCAGCAGCTTGTATTTTGTGATGTTGATTCCGATGGACTCAGCGGCGATGCGGTTGTCACGGATGGACATGATCGCGCGGCCCGTTCTGGAATTTACAAGGTTCATGACGATGATCAGTGTGATCAGGACCAGAATGATGCCGATCGTGAAGGTGGCTGCCTGCGGGGTTCCTGTGATCCCCTGAGGTCCCTTGATGAGGACTTCGCCGCCGTCCTTTAAGCCTAAGGACATGGAATCCTTGAAGGAGATATGGAAACCGTCCGCATCACGTCCGAGGAATACGGCGTTTACAAGGTTCTTGATGATCTCGCCGAAGGCAAGGGTTACGATGGCGAGATAGTCACCGCGAAGACGCAGGACCGGGATACCGATCAGGATACCGAAAACGGCAGCGACGGCAGCGCCGATAAAAATGGCGATCACAAGACTTACGGTTGGATCGATCGCGCCCTTCATGCACTTGGAGAAGAGGGCGCCGGAGAAGGCACCGACACACATGAAGCCTGCGTGTCCGAGGCTCAGCTCACCGAGGATCCCGACGGTCAGGTTTAAGGAAACCGCCATGATCACGTAGATACAGAAAGGAACGAGGAGTCCCTTTAAAAGGCTGGATACATGTCCGGTGCCCATGAGCACTTCCATGATGATCCAGGCAGCAACGACCATGCCGAGGGTGATCATATTGTTGATAAAGATTTTCTTTTTTGCTGTACTTTTCATGGGAATCACCTACACTTTCTCGTTCAGTTTTTTGCCCAGGATTCCGGTCGGACGTACTAAGAGGACGATGATCAGGACGGAGAATACGATCGCGTCGGAGAGCTGGGAAGAAATATATGCTTTTGACAGGATCTCAATGATTCCCAGAAGGATTCCGCCGATCAACGCGCCGGGGATGGAACCGATCCCGCCGAATACAGCTGCCACGAAGGCCTTGATGCCGGGCATGGATCCTGTGTAAGGAGTCAGGGACGGGTAGGCGGAGCAGAGTAAAACACCTGCCACGGCGGCGAGGGCGGAGCCGATCGCAAATGTGAGCGCGATGGTTCCGTTTACGTTTACTCCCATCAGAGTGGCGGCACCGCGGTCTTCCGATACGGCGAGCATGGCCTGTCCGGCTTTCGTTTTGTTGATAAAGGTGGTAAGTCCGATCATGATCACGATACAGGAAATGATCGTCACGAGAGTCTCACCGGTCACTGTGATGGCACCGTCCGCGAACTTCAGAGCAGGGATCGTCACAACAGAGGTGAAGGACTTTGTGTCGGCTCCGAATAAGAGGAGCGCGACGTTCTGTAATAAGTAGCTGACGCCGATAGCTGTGATCAGGACGGACAGCGGAGAAGCGTCACGCAGCGGTTTGTAGGCAACACGCTCAATGACGATACCGAGCACGGTACACACGATGACAGAAAGGAGAACGCTTAAGAAGACCGGCATTCCCATACTGTGGGTCGTGATAAAGACCACGTAGCTTCCGACCATGATGATATCGCCATGGGCGAAGTTTAACATTTTCGCGATTCCATAGACCATGGTGTATCCAAGCGCGATGATCGCGTAGACACTGCCAAGGCTGATTCCATTGATTAAGTAGTTGATAAAACCCGTCATAAATTTTACACCTCGGTATGTTTTCAATAGCTGTGGGCCAGTTTTTCGGGGAACAGTTCAGGCACATCATAACGCAGGGCCGTGAAAGAAACAAGAGGATTGCCGAAGCGACAATCCTCTTAACATGATGCCATTCTTAAATGATCGATTACATCGCCTGATATGCGCCGTCTACGACTTTGACAGCCTTCGGTGCTTTGTGCGGTTCGCCATCCTCTGTCCATGTCATGTCTTCACCGGTAAGACCATTGACTTTGATCTTTAACATAGCTTCTTTCATCTTATCGCAGGTATCGCTTACAGATGTCTCCGGTGTGATGTCAGCCTCTTCCATGGCAGCTTTGATCGCGTAGATCGCGTCATATGCGTCGGCAGCGAACTGGATCGGAGTCTCGCCATAGTTCTCTTTGTAAGAAGTTACGAATTTCTGGGTAAGCTCATCCTGAGCGTCAGCAGCAAACGGAGTTAAGAGCATTAAACCTTCTGCAAGCTTTGTATCAAAGTTCTCAACCTGAAGGATACCGTCCATACCGTCGCAGCCGAAGAATTTCGGAGCGTAGCCCATGGTGTCTGCCTGCTTGAGGATCAGGGATGCCTCTGTGTAATAGATCGGAAGGAATACGAGGTCAGCGCCTGCGTCCTTTGCTTTCTGGAGCTGTGTGGAGAAGTCCTTGTTGGAATCTGCTGTGAATGCCTCGGCGTCCACGATCTCAAGACCCTGGTTTGCAGCCTCAGTAGCGAATTTCTCGTAGATACCGCTGGAGTATACATCGGAGCTGTCGTAGATCACTGCGATCTTTTCTGCAAGCTTGTTCTCAGCAATGTAGGTTGCGGATGCGGCACCCTGATCCGGATCGGAGAAGCATACACGGAACACGTTCGGGTTCTGCGCACACTCAACAGAGGAGCCGGACGGTGTGATCTGGAACATATTGTCAGCATTCGTCTTATCCGCAACAGCTACACACGGAGCGGAGGTTACGGTTCCCATGAGGACCTGCATGCCCCAGTCTTTTAATGTGTTGTAGGCATTGACGGATTTCTCAGCGTCGTGCTCGTCATCCTGGAAATTAAATTCGATCTGGTATCCGTTGATACCGCCGTCAGCGTTGATCTCATCGACTGCGATCTGTGCGCCGTTCTTAACTGCGAGACCATATACAGCAGCCGCGCCTGTGACCGGGCCGATACCGCCGATCTTGAATACTTTGTCGGAAGATGCTTCGCTGGAAGCGCCAGCAGCGGCTGTTGTCGCGTCAGCTGCTGCAGCGGCAGTTGTCTCAGTTGTGGAAGATGAGCTTCCGCAGGCAGTTAAAGAAGCCGCCATTGCAAGTGCAAGGCTTAAACTTAAAACTCTTTTTTTCATAATTGATTCCTCCTCTGGAACTTGTTATCATGATAACCGTTCAACGCTCTGTCGATTTGCAGTAAAGCGGTTAAAGATTATTTTGAATTATAGGGAGTTTATTTCAGAATGTCAAGCAAATTAATTTTTTAACGAAAAATTTGTTGCAGTTTGGCCCTGCAGCGCATGGACCGCAACGACCAGAGCCGGTGTGCCTTTGGGGAATGGCGGTTCAGATTGACAAAACGACTCATAGTGGATAAAATTTGACATATCAGGATCCGGGAAGGGAAAACAACAGGCCCGGATCCACCCGAAAGGAGACGTGTTATGACGCTGACGCAGTTAAAGTATGTGATCACCATCGCGGACACCGGTTCCATGAATGAAGCGGCGAAGCTTCTTTTCATATCCCAGCCCAGCCTTTCGTTGGCGCTCAAGGAGCTGGAAAATGAGATCGGGACTGAGCTTTTTAAGAGAAGCAACCGCGGCGTTGTCCTGACACCGGAGGGACGGGAGTTCTTAGGTTACGCGAGACAGGTGACGGAGCAGTATAAGCTGATGGAATCCCGGTATATTGAGAAAAAGAACGTGAAGAAGAAATTCGGCGTTTCCATGCAGCATTACACCTTCGCGGTAAACGCGTTTATCGAGATGGTAAAGCAGTTCGGTATGGATGAGTACGAGTTTGCGGTCCGGGAGGAGAAGACCTACGAGGTCATTGAGGATGTGAAGACCTTCAGGAGTGAGATCGGGATCCTGTATCTGAACGATTTCAACCGGAAAGTGCTCACAAAGCTTTTCGATGAGTCGGATCTGGAATTCTGCCCGCTTATGGACTGCGGGATCTATGTATACCTCTGGAAAGGCCATCCGTTAGCGAATCAGAAGGAGATCACCATCGAGGAGCTTCAGGAGTATCCGTGTCTTTCCTTTGAACAGGGAAATTACAACTCCTTCTATTTTGCGGAGGAGGTGCTGAGCACCTACAGCTATAAACAGCTGATCAAGGCCAATGACCGGGCGACCCTGTTAAATCTGATGGTAGGCCTTAACGGATATACCCTCTGCTCCGGAATCCTCTGTGACAATTTAAACGGTTCCGATTACTGGGCGGTGAAATTAAAGTCCGACGAGGTCATGACCATCGGATACTTAAAGAGAAAAGGGATCGCCCTTAGCCCGTTGGGACAGAAATATCTGGAGGAGATCCGGAAATTTGAGGGCATGTAAAGGGTCTGATTGGCAATAGGTAAAACCTATAACCAGACACATAGCGTCTGTATTGGACAGCGGCAGGCGGAACGTGGTATGCTGTTAAGATCAGACGAAATGGATGATGAAAAGCAGGTTATAATGGAAATACTATTTTAACCTGAAGTTATGCGTGAGTTAACTGCCGGTTATATGACCTATTATAATAAGGAAGAAACTCGTTCAGACAGAGAAAATATCCGGAAACCGGCGTGCAGAATACTGCGGAATGCGGAAAATGCAACGGCAGGAAATTCAGGAAAACTGAAAGGAAGCAATGGAGTAATGCAGACTGACAGGAAAGAAGCGCTCCGCTATCTGGGGCTTGGAAAACATGAACCGGATCCGGAGACGGAGCGGCTTTTGGAGGAATGTATCCGGGAAGCGGAAATGGCAGCGGATCTCAGGCATCTGATCCGTGAATATCCGCTTACCATCGAGGATGACGGGACCATCGATGGCGGCTGCTTCCGGGTAAAGAGTGAAAACTTAAAAAAGAACCTGTCCGGCTGCGATTCCGTCCTCGTGATGGCAGTCACCGTCGGGGCGGGGGTAGACCGGCTCCTGGCCCGGTACGGAAAGCTTTCCGTGGCAAAAGCGGTGGTCATGCAGGCGGCGGCGGCAGCGATGGTGGAAGCTTACTGCAATGAGTTGAACGCAGGGTGGAAAAAAGAGTACCTGAAAAAAGGAAGTTACCTGAGGCCAAGATTTTCGCCGGGCTATGGAGATTTTCCGCTGTCTGCCCAGAAACAAATCATCGATGGTCTGGAGGCAGGAAAACGGATCGGGATCACACTGACGGAGGGTTATCTGATGATGCCGTCGAAGTCGGTGACGGCGGTGATCGGTGTGAGTAAGACACCGGCGGCCTGTACGATCGAGGGTTGCGAGGCCTGTGGAAAGAAAGATTGCGCGTTTAGAAGATAAGTTGAAGAAGATAGGAGAGGACCATGGGAATTCTGGAGCTGATGAAGGAGAGACGAATTTATTTTGACGGAGGAATGGGAAGCCTTTTGCAGGCCAGAGGGCTGAAACCCGGCGAACTTCCGGAGACATGGAATCTTTCCAGACCGGAGATCATCACGGAGATCCACAGAGAGTACCTTGACGCGGGATCCGACGTGGTGACGACGAATACCTTCGGCGCAAACCATTTTAAATTCAAGGCGGAGGACGGATACTCCGTAAAAGAGATCGTCACGGCGGCGGTAAAGAATGCGAAGAATGCCATCGCGGCAGCCGGACATGGATACGCGGCCCTGGATATGGGACCGACGGGAAAGCTTTTAAAGCCCTACGGCGATCTGGAGTTTGAGGACGCCTACGAGGCGTACAAAGAGGTGGTCCTCATCGGAAAAGAAGCGGGGGCGGACCTCGTGATCATCGAGACCATGGGCGACGGATATGAGCTGAAGGCGGCAGTTCTGGCGGCGAAGGAGAACAGTGACCTGCCGGTATTTACGACGATCACCCTGGATGAAAAGGGAAAAATGCTGACCGGCGGCAACGTGGAGTCTGTGACAGCGCTCTTAGAGGGGCTGGGAGCCGATGTGATCGGCTTAAACTGCGGCCTTGGACCGATCCAGCTTCTGCCGTTTATGAGAGATATGGCGAAGGTGTCCTCCACACCGATCCTTGTCAATCCCAATGCCGGATTGCCGAGAAGCGAGGGCGGAAAGACCGTTTACGACATCGATGCCGATGAGTTTGCCACGGCGATGCAGGAGATGGCGAGAAACGGGGCGACGGTCCTCGGCGGCTGCTGCGGAACGACACCGGAACATATCCATAAGACAAAGCTTGCCTGCGATGATATTCCTGTCTGTGAAATTACGGACAAAAACCGCACGGTGATCTCCTCCTACTCCCACGCGGTGACATTCGGCGGAAGACCGATCCTGATCGGAGAGCGGATCAACCC
>CAKRNI010000110.1 GCA_934370915.1 uncultured Lachnospiraceae bacterium | reverse complement strand
AATGCAGCTTATCTCATGAGCCGGAATACGGTTGTAAAAACAACAAGGATCGACCTTGGTGGAACATCTACGGAGGAAGACTCTCGTGTGACAGAGATTGTCCGTGAATGGAATGAGAGCGAGCCGAATGGTTATCGTTTCCAGCCGGTATCTGCCGGGAATGACCTTGTGGTATTCTCTGAGGCACAGCCGTATGGAAATGATGATCTGGAGAGCAGAAAAAAAGCGTATGACGAGTACTTTGATACAAGAAACGGAGAAACCATCAGCGAAAACAAGAAAGACGGAACCGGAGATCCCCATGCGGCGGCGAATGCGGCGGTAAATTATGACATCGACCGCGTATACGGCGATTATTCCTTCCTGAACTTTGCGGTCGCAAGCTCCTCAAATGCATCCGAAAAATGGAAGGTCTATGCGGCAAGCCCGTCCAACGCATGGAAGGAAAACCATACGAGGATCGACAGCATCGTGATGCGGAAAGCGGATGATGATGGTACCTATTATCTTGCGTACAGCACGACCGGAGTTCAGATCGACGGAAGCGATGAGAAGAGCAGCGTAAAACAGCTTTTCCTGCAGAAGATCAAGATTTCGGAAGATAACAGGGAACCGGAGATCGGTACCCCGGTACTGTTATACACCCTGATCGATAATGATAAGGATTCCGAGCAGGACGGTATTTACGAGGGCGGAGCTCTCAAACAGCCGTTTGAGAATCCGTACTTTACAAACCTGAATTTCCTTCAAGGGGCACTTCATATGGCTGCTGACGGAACGCCGGAGGCGGAAGATTTCTTCCTCTTTGGCATGAACGGAAATACGTATGTGATCGATGAAGAAGATGTGAAGTCCCTGTTGGGCGATGGAACCGGCGGAGCAGTAACGGTGATCCCGTTCTTTACACCGTCCCTGTATCAGGATTCCGATGGAAATAAGAGACAGGAGGCGGATGTCCGCTCCGATGTGATCATTGGCGCAGACGGAGACGGAAATCTCTCTGCGGTCTATACGGATACCGTGGCAGATACGGTGAATAACGCGCTGTACATCAGCCGTTATGACGCATCCATCGGGTCCTGGGGCGCGCCGGTGATGCTGGCGATGAACCACATGCAGGTCTATGAGGATACTGCAGGAAGCGGACTGGATCATGAGACGATCCGGGACTATTATTTCGATAAAGCCCACAAGGGCGGCATGGACCGGTTTATCTTTGCGGCACCGGCGATCGCTCTCGGACAGAAAAAATCCGCGGCAGTGATCACTCCTGACACCGGAGAGGATGAGAATGGCAGCGATGCCGGTATCCAGACAGGAGAAAACGGCGATGCGGAAGGAACGGATCTGTTACAGGATGAAAAGGCGGCAACGCTTCTGATCGTGACGAAGGGAACCCTGACGGAGCTTACAGAGGCAGAACCGTATAAGAATCGTTATGGCAAAGAGGTGAAGGAGATCATTCCGAAGACAAGAAATGGTCGGATGGCATCCGATACCGGCTACTATGCGATCTCTTATGGAATCGGAAACCAGAAGATTGGGGAAGCTTCCCTGAAATTTGACTCCTATAATTTCGTGGAGGGCGCATGCCTGACACCACAGATCTCTTTCCGGAACAGCGGAGATACGGCGATCCGTGCGAGCAAGGACAACCCTGCAACCATCAGACTTATGGCAGCGAAGCTTAATGCGGATGGTTCCGTAAACGGAGAGGCGAAGGAGCTCATGAGCTGGACGGTGAAGGAGAATATCCTCGCAGGCGCGAAGGCAGATACCTCGGAGCTTGTGGATGCGTCCGGTCTGAAAGCCCAGACGAAAGCACTTCCGGCAGGGATCGATGAGATGACCCTGTACTTTACGATCTCGGAGGATCAGAGCTATTTCCATGAAAACGCGTTCTCCTGGAGCTCGATCGGAACGGCAAATGCAAGCTATTTTGTCGGAAAAAAACCGGAGCTTGGCTTTGGCTATCTGAAGGTCGGAGCGGAAGGTCACACGACGATCACGACAAGAAGCCGGACAAGAGCCGCGGGAGAGCCGACGGTTGAGGTTTATGCGGATATGCAGATCAACAATACCGGTACAGAATCCGCAGAGGGTCTGAAGATCAAGGTCGAGTATTCGAAGATCGAGAAGACAGGCGGTGTTGAGGAGACGGTCTGGTATCCGGTCGATACAGAGGGAGAAGCCCTGATCGCCGGACCGGAGTGGAAGCTTGACAAGGCAACCTCTCTCTTCAGCCTCTTTAGAAGAAGCGCCGGCAGCGATGGAATCTTTACTCTGAAGGATAAGGACGGAGATGTGGTCAAGACTCTGAGCGCAAGATCCGCGATCAACGTGACAGGAACCATGAAGCTTCCGGTTTCCTGCTACGATGAGAAGGACCCGACAAAGTCCATGAATCTCAGATTTACGATTCTTGCCGGGGACGAGAAAGAGGGCTATGAGTACACAACCGACAATAACAGCCTTTACAGAAGTCTGGAGCCGGTCAGCCTCTTTGATGTTCCGGATACCTTAAACCTGATTCTTGGAAATACCGTGGAGATCCCGGTGGGAATCAGCAATACAAGAGTGACGGAGGAACCGTCCGTGACGGTCCGTGAGGTCAGTGGTGCTGACGGAAGTGAGGAGAAGTATCTTGGAAGTCTCTTCTACAATGCGGACACAAAGAAACTTACAATCACACCGGAGAAGACGGGAACCGGAATCATCCGTATTGCAGATCTGAAAACAGGTTCGTTTACTGATATGGCATTCGCTGTCAACACAGAGGGTGTCAACATCGTGACAACAAACCCTGCACTGACATTCAAGGATGGAACGGAACCGTTCCGGGATGAGACCTCCTACAGCACCTTCACAGATGTATTCCCGTACATGAGAGACACCTGTAAGGGATATCAGGATGGAACATTTACATTCGAAACCTTTGCGGACAACATGGATCTCTACTTTAAAGGAAAGGTAAAGGTTGCGATCCGCGGAAATGATTTCGGCTTTATCGAGACGGAATATGAGAGCGACAGCTTCTTCAATCCGGTTGCGGTGAACTTTGGAAACCATGAACTGAAAAAGTGCAAGGTGGAAGTCACAGTCACCGGTGAGATGACAGAATTCGATAAATATGTGGAATTTTATGGACCGCGGGGACTTGATTCCGATAAGAATCTTCAGGAGGAGATCGAAAAGAATAAGGATACGGCGAAGCCGTGGATCCTGTATGGAAAGAACAGACCGGGCACGGGCACAGTGAAAGCCGGTGAGACCATCACGTTTCCTGTATGGTTTGTTGACAATACGGGAATCCAGGCGGCCACCATCGACGGTAATGCCGCAGATTTCGTGGCGAACACCGGAAATCGTCTTGCGAAGACAGAACTTTCCATCAGCAAGAACGGAACGTATCAGATCCGTGTCCGCGATGCGGCGGGACTTGAGACGGTGGAGACGCTGCAGGTCGACTGGTTTGGTGAGAAGGGAACACTCACGAATGATTCCTGGCCGGACGGCACCGTGAAGATCACGGATAAGGACGGAAAGGAACCGGCAGACGGAGAAAAGCTGGATGAGGGCAATGCGTATCTTGTATACACAAGCTCGAATGCAACCGATAAAGCGAAGGTATCTGAGCTGGAGCTTTCTTCTAAAAAAACGATCACCGAGAAGCAGGTTTCGGCAGAGCAGGAGAATCCATATCAGTTTGCGCTAGCAAAAAATGGTCTGTATATTGTCCAGTCCACAAATGGTGAGGGACTTACGCAGCTGCAGATCATTCCTGTGGCAGACATCGATCTTGAGAAACCGGTTGTAAATGTCATGTGGATCAAGAAAGACGGCGAAGATAAGATCTACATGGAAGTGGTCGCTCCGGACTCTGAGGAAGAGGAGAAAAAGGTTACCTGGGAACTGGCACAGAGCGACGATCCGGATGGAGGTGCGGATGAGATCCTGTTGAGTCAGAGTGATGCTCCGACGTATTATATCCAAAATTACATCAAGATTCCGAAAGAGGTCAAAAAATACTTTATTCTCAGGGCAACGACCGCAGACAGGAAAACGGCACAGAAAGTTTATGATAACCAGGCGAAGCTTCGAAACATCGAATTTTCGTCAACAGGTCTCACCTGGGGAACCGAGTTCACACCGGAGATCACAAGCTATCGCATCAATGTAGGAAAGGATCAGGACGGAAATCCTGTGATCCCACAGATTGAGAAGGCGGAAAGCCTGACAGGACGGGGAACCGTTACGATCCGTCAGGCAGAAGCTTCGCAGGATAAACGGACAGCAGAGATCACGGTGGAAGAAAACGGACAGACCAGGATCTACACCTTCCGCTTTACCGTAGATGGCTGTATCTGTGGATTCTACGGACTTACAATCGCCGGAGAAGAAGAGCAGAAGATCGAGACAGATCAGACCACAGTCGAGATCCCGCTGGACCCGGAGGCGAAGCGGGAGACCTGTGATGTTGCAGGACATATGGCAGCGCCGCTGACTTACACGTATGAGATTCTCTCCGGCAAGGATATTGCGTCTGTGGATCAGGATACGGGAATCCTCACTGTGAAGGATCAGGGCGATGTGAAAGTGAAGGTCACGGTGACAGGTGCTTTTGCGGGCAGCATGTCGGAGGAAAAGGAATTCCATGTGACGAAGCTCTGCGAGGCGAAGGTTGTGAACCATCATGGCGGAACTGTAACGCAGGAGAGCCAGATATTGAAGAAAGGGGAGATATTTGAATCAGAGGCATCCGAAGGAAAGGGATTTGTATTCCTCGGGTGGAGAATTGCCGGAACAGATGGAAATTATCTGAGCACGGATAAAAAGCTCGCAATGACCATGGAACAGTCCACAGAACTGGAAGCAGTCTTCCGGGATGTGGAAGATCCAACCGGTGAGCTGATACTCGGTGAGAATTCCTGGAAGTCATTCTTAAATAAAGTGAGCTTCGGCCTGCTGTTTAAGGAAAATGTGGAAGTTGAGATTATTGCGGATGACAACGACCACGTGGCATCCATCGAGCACTACGAGTACAAGGTGCCGGAAGGAACCGGAAAAGAAGTGGAAGGGCTTACAAGAGAAGAACTGGCGAACGTGGAATGGAAAGACTGGGCATGGGCTGATATTGAAGCGGACAGCAAGTCCATCGTCTATGCGAAGATCACGGATGATGCAGGAAATTATATTATCATCAACAGCCAGGGAATCATCGTGGACAGCACCGGGCCGAAGATTGAGCAGATCTCGGCGAGCCGGTGGACTCTGACTCCGTATGAGATCGGCATCCGTATTTTAGATGATCTGACAGATGTTGCGAAAGTGACATATCAGGAATACGATCAAAAAGAGCAGGATCTGGAGCTTGAGGATGACGGAACTGCTGAAATCACCCTGTATCATGCAGGAAAATACAATGTAGTATTCAGAGCGTGGGATGAGACAGGAAATGAGAGTATGCTTACGATTCCGGTAGAACTTACGCAGGGTAGAAGCGGTGGATCAGCAAAAGAGCGCAATTCTGCGGCGGGGTCTGGAAATGGAACAGCCCGCAGAAAGAGACTCATGAAGATGGACGGCACGCTGGCGCGCAATGAGTGGGTATTTAAGAACGGTCACTGGTATTACGGTGACGCAGACGGATACACCCACATCGGCTGGCTGCTCGATGCATCCGGACGCTGGTACTATCTGGACCCGGACGGAAGAATGGCGACGGGCTGGAGATCCGTGAATGGAAAGTGGTACTATCTGGATCCGGACGGAAGAATGGCGACAGGCTGGAGATCCGTGAACGGAAAGTGGTATTATCTGAATGAGAACGGAGATATGGCAGCGGGCTGGATCTTTGTGAATGGAAGATGGTACTATCTGAATGCGGACGGAGATATGGCGATTGGCTGGATCCCTGTGAACGGAGTCTGGTATTACCTGAACCCGATGGCAGGAGTCCTTGATCCGGGTGGAAATCCGATACCGGAGGGCGCAATGTACGTAAGTGCAGTGACGCCGGATGGCTATCATGTCGGAGTATCCGGGGCGCTGATCGGAAGATAACAGACAGCGGCAGGTATCTAAAACGATATCTGCCGCTGTTTTTGCTGTACTTGATCTAAGTTCGATAAGACCCCACCTTTTTCAGGTGGTGAATAACAGCAAATTCGTCTCAGCGGGAACCGGTTTCCGACTGAGACGAATTTGTATTTAGAAGCTTATGGAATGTGGATTATAACCGGCACTTATTGACCCGCTTGGAAGAAAGCTCTTCCACCTTTTTTAACGTCTTCGCCAGATTCGGATCCACATATTCCTCTTTTTCAAGGTTTTTCTGGGCTGTGGAAAGCATCAGCTTGATACGGTTTAACTGGTTTACCTCACTGGCGCCCGGATCGTAGTCGACGGCGATGATATTTGCCTTGGGGTTCGCGTAGCGAAGCTCCTTGATGACACCTTTTCCGACGATATGGTTCGGCAGGCAGCCGAAAGGCTGGACGCAGACGATGTTGTTGACACCGCTCTTGATGAGCTCCAGCATCTCACCGGTCAGGAACCAGCCCTCGCCGGTCTGGTTTCCGAGGGAGACAAAGCCGTTTGCCATCACTGCCAGATCCTTAATCCTTGAAGGCGGAGTGAAGTGAGTGCTCTTTTCAAGAGCAATTCTTGCGGCCTTTCTCATGTACTCCAGAAGGGAGATCGCCATGTTGCAGAGGTGCGCCGTGGAGCGCTTTGTGCCGAGGTTATCTGCCTTGAAGTTGCTGTTGTAGAAGCAGTAAAGCAGGAAATCCATGAGATCCGGCATCACCGCCTCAGCGCCCTCGGACTCTAAGAGCTCCACGATATGGTTGTTGGCGGTCGGCGAGAATTTGACGAGGATCTCTCCGACGATGCCGACCTTCGGCTTGTGGACATTCGTGCGCTCTAAGTTATCGAAGTCGTGGATGATGCCGCGGATATTCTTCACGAAGGTCATCATTCCGGCGCTCTTTGTGGAGAGTGCTTTGACACAGATCTTCTTCCACTTCTCATGGAGAGCGTTTGCGGAGCCTGGAACGGCCTCGTAAGGTCTTGTAGCGTAGAGAACACGCATAAATACATCACCGTATACAACAGCCTGAAGAGCCTTCACAAGCATGGACGGCGTGTAGGTGAAGCCCGGGTTCGTCTCCATACCGTTCGCGTTGATGGAGATGACCGGAATCTGCGCCATACCGGCTTTTTCCAAAGCGCGGCGGATAAATCCGATGTAGTTTGATGCACGGCAGCCGCCGCCGGTCTGGCTCATGAGGACGGCCGTGTGATCGAGATCATACTTTCCGGACAGCAGGGCATCCATGATCTGTCCGATGACGATCAGGGACGGATAGCAGGCGTCGTTGTTTACATATTTTAATCCCGTATCTACGGCTGTCTTGTCATCGTTCTGGAGAACGACGAGGTTGTAGCCGAAGCTGCGGATTGCCGGTTCGATGAGCTCAAAGTGGATCGGGGACATCTGCGGGCAGAGCAGCGTATAGTTCTTTTTCATCTCCTTCGTGAAGATTACGCGGTTGTAGGAGCTGGACACGATATTTCTCGTGTAGCGGCGCTCCTCACGGACGCGGAGAGCGGAAATCAAAGAACGGATACGGATCCTTGCGGCTCCGAGGTTGTTGACCTCATCGATCTTTAAGACCGTATAGATCTTACCGGATCGGGTGAGAATATCACTGACCTGATCGGTGGTTACGGCGTCGAGACCGCAGCCGAAGGAGTTTAGCTGGACGAGATCCAGATTGTCCTGGGTTTTTACAAAGGCCGCCGCCGCATAGAGGCGGGAGTGGTACATCCACTGGTCGGTAACGACGAGCGGACGCTCCACCTTTCCTAAATGGGATACGGAGTCCTCCGTGAGAACAGCGAAACCGTAGGAGGTGATCATATCGGCGATGCCGTGGTTGATCTCCGGATCGATGTGGTACGGACGTCCCGCGAGAACGATGCCGTGTTTTCCGGTATCTTTTAAGTACTGTAAGACTTCCTCGCCTTTCTTCTCCACATCAGTTCTCGCCTGGGCGAGTTCATCCCAGGCCTTCTTAGCGGCCTTCTTCGTCTCGGATTCCGGAATATCGAATTCCTTCTTAAAGACTTCCTGAAGCTGCCTGGAAAGAATCTCCTCGCTTGTGAACGCCATGAACGGATTTAAGAACTTCACGTTCTTTTCCTTTAATTCCTCCATGTTGTTCTTGATGTTCTC
>CAKRNI010000109.1 GCA_934370915.1 uncultured Lachnospiraceae bacterium | reverse complement strand
AAAAATATGCTGAGTGCAGGCGGAGAGATGTGCAGGGCCTGAGCCGCATCCTTAATTCCCCTGTGTTTTTCAATTTCAAGCATATAGAGCTGTTCCCGCATATCCATGGCGTTTCGCTGGTCCTTTCCCTGAATAAATATTTGCAATTTCGCATAAAAATAAATAATATTAAATAAAACAATAAAAATATTAAACTTGCTTTAATTTTATATCTTGATTATAGTCTAAGAAAGAATACAAATCAAGGAAGGATTGGAAGTATGAAACCATTAAAAGAAAAAAAGCCTTTTCAGGCGCCGCACACATTTGTGATCCTTGTAGCGCTGATCCTTCTGGCAGTCGCAGCCACTTATGTTGTGCCTGCCGGAGAGTATACCCGGTACACGGATGAGGCGACAAACAGAACGCTGGTGGAAGCGGGGAGCTTCCATTACGTTGAATCTCACCCGGTAAGCTTTTTAACCGTTCCGGCACTGATCTACAGGGCGATTGTAAAGGCGGCAAGCACAGTTACGTTTATCCTTATCATCGGCGGATCCTTTGAGATCATCACGTCCACAGGGATCCTCACAGTTCTCTGTAAGAAGATGGCGAAAGCCTTCCGCGGCCGTGAGTATTTTGTGATCCCAGCATTTCTGCTGTTGTTTTCTGTTTTTGGAACAACGATGGGAATGTCCGCTGAGGTCATGATCTTTGTGCCGATCGGAATTGCCCTTGCGGCATCTCTGGGACTTGACAAGGTGACAGGTACCGCAATGATCGCTATGGGTGCTGCATCCGGATTTACAGCCGGAATCCTGAATCCCTTCAATGTCGGTGTTGCGCAGGATATTGCGGAGATCCCGATGTTTTCCGGTATGGGTTACCGCATTTTTATTCTCGGGGTTCTTCTGGTGATCGATACGGTCTATATTACCTGGTACGCAAAGCGCGTGAAAGCGGACCCGACAAAGAGTATCATTTACGGAGAGCCGGATGATCAGGAATTTGTTTTCGATGATACAGAAGAAGCGATGACCCTGACCCATGGCCTGACTCTGGCAGTGATCGTAGCAGGCTTTGCAGTCCTGATCTATGGACTCAGTAAACTCGGCTGGTATTTTGAGGAGATGTCTGCAATCTTCATCGCGATGGGTGTGCTCTGCGGTATCGTGAACCGCTATAGCCCAAACAAGATCGCCGCTACGTTCGGAAACGGAGCGAAGGGAATCGTTGTGGGAGCTTTGATCGTCGGTATTGCCCGCGGTGTTGAGCTTGCTTTATCTGACGCGATGATCCTTGACACCATCGTCCATGCGATCGCAAGCATCGTAAACATTCTTCCGCAGTCCTTAAAAGCCATCGGAATGTTCCTTGCACAGTCACTTGTCAACTGCGTGATCACCTCCGGTACCGGACAGGCTGCGGTTACCATGCCGCTTATGGTACCGGTTGCGGATCTGATCGGTATCACGAGACAGACAGCCGTTCTTGCGTTCCAGCTCGGAGACGGATTTTCAAACTCTGTTCTTCCGACATCCTCCGCGCTGATGGGGTATCTCGTCGTTTCGAAGATCCCGTATGTAAAATGGTTAAAATTCATGATGCCGTTATTCCTGATCTGGACATTCTTCGGATGTCTGTTCATGCTTGGGGCACTCATGATCGGCTATTAAGACGGAGGAAAAGAGAACATGCAGGATTTTGAAGTGAAGGAGCGCTTAAGAGAACATCTGGAGTACCTTTGTTCGTTCGACAAGCTTTCCGGTGAACCCGAGGCGTATCGTGCGGTCGAGTATATTCTTGATGTATTGGAAAAATCCGGGATCTCCTGCCATGAGGAGGATTTTCCGGCTTATCTGAGCAATCCGGTGAGCAGTGTCCTTATCGCAGATGGTGAGGAGTTCCCATGTCGTCCAAGGTCTTTCTCGGAGAGTACAAAAGAAATGATCGAGGTCCCACTGATCTACGATCCCGGAACAAAAACGGAAGTCTCCCTTTCAGAGCAGAAACAGTTTATGGAAACAGTTGCCGGAAAGCTTGTCCTCGGGTATGGGTTTGATGAGCGTTACGCAAAATTGCTGGAGCAGCATGGAGCGGCCGGGTGGATCCAGATCTGGACCTCCGATGAGGACGCGGTCCATGAGGACACGGTAAGTCCTGTCTGGGGAACTCCGGATATGGATTCGTCTCTGTTTCAGTTACGAATGCCGGTGGTCGCTGTCTCAAAGCCCTGCGGGGAGAAACTGATCCGGAAGCTGAAAACATATGAGGCAGAAGGAAAACAGCTTTTTGCGCAGCTTTCCAGCGAGGTGGACACATGCGTAAAAAATGTTGCGCTGCCGATCGCCGAGATCCCCGGAAAGAGCAGGGATTTTGTCCTGCTCTCCGGTCACTATGATACCTGGTACCGTGGCGCTTTTGACAACTGTACGGCAAATGCGCTGGCTCTGGAGCTTGCGCGTTATATGAAGGAACATCAGGATGAGCTGTTCTATTCTCTGCGGATCGCCTGGTGGCCGGGACATTCCAACGGGCGCTATATGGGGTCCACCTGGTATTGCGATCACCACTGGGACGAGCTTGAGGAGCACTGTATCGCTCACCTGAATCTTGATCTTCTTGGATCAAAAGGAGCAGACCACACGCTTGCGATCCGGACAGCGGGGCTTGAGGGCGAGGAATGGCTGAAAGAGCAGGTACGGAAGGTAGATCCGGCGGCTGAAATGATGTTTGGGCGTATCGGGCGGGGAGCAGACCAGTCACTCTGGGGCGCGGAGATCCCATATCACATCAATCCCCGTTATGAGGCGAAAAAAGAACGAAAGCACTCGGATGCTCCGGGCCCCGGTGTGTACTGGTGGCATACGATCGACGATACTTTTGACAAGATCGATTTTGACGGGCTTTTGCGGGATGGAAGAGTCGTGGGCGTTCTGCTGTATGAACTCCTCTCGAAGGAGAAGCTTCCTGCCGATTATCGCGGCTATGCAAAAACCTGGCTCCCATACTTTGAAACGTTGAAAAATTCAGAGGAGCATGAACAGGCGGCTGATGAGATCGAAACACTTCTGAAAGAGGTTCTGGATCGTTGTGAAACGCTTGAGCATATCTGGGGAACGGAGAAGATCGAAGAACATAACCGCCTTTGCCGCCTCGTCGGAGGAGTTTTCAGCCGTCTTATGCACTCCACAGGCTCCGCGTATGAACAGGATACTTCTTTTGCGTATGGTCCGCTGCAGCTCCTTAAAGCTTCCGCGAAGGCGCTCCCGGAAAACAGTCCTGCGGATTGGAACCTGTTCTACCAGACGACTTTCGTGAGACAGAGAAACCGGATGGTGACGGAGCTTAGAAAGCTGCTGAAAGAGATTGATCTGGAATTCAGGAATGGATCGGATCGCTTTGGATCTTCGTGTAATTGTGACAGGAGAATGGAGATATGAAAAAAGAAACAATAAAACAGGCCGTTGCGCCTTACATGGCAGAGCTTACCCAAATGGCAGACAGGATTTATGATCTGGCGGAGCCGGGGCTTGAGGAAGTCCGCTCCAGTGCGATCCTTACAGATTATCTGGAAAAAAAGGGATTTCAGATCGAGCGTGGGATCGCGGATCTTCCTACCGCCTTCCGTGCTGTCTATGAACAGGGAAACGGAGGTCCTTCCTTTGGATTTCTGGCAGAGTACGACGCGCTGAAAGGGATCGGTCATGCCTGCGGACATCACATGCAGGGGCCGTCTGTGATCGGAGCTGCCCTGGCACTTCGGGATCTCTGTAAGGATCAGCCCTATAAGATCGTGATCTACGGGACACCGGCGGAGGAGACGGTCGGCGGAAAGATCATTATGAAGGAGAAAGGGTGCTTTCAGGATATCGATCTTGCGCTCATGATGCATGCAGCTCCCAATACCTGCGTCGATGTCCGCTGTATGGCCCTTGAGTGCTTTTACGTTACCTTCCATGGAGTAGAGTCCCATGCCGCCATGAGCCCGCATAAGGGGAAGAGTGCCTTTGATGCCGCGCTTCTTTCCTTTCAGGGGATCGAGTTTATGAGGGAACATGTCCTTGAGGATTCCAGAATGCATTACACGATCCTTGACGCCGGCGGTCCATCGAACATCGTTCCGGGAACGGCAAAGGCAGAGTATACACTTCGCTCTTATAGTACGGATTATTTAGAGAAGGTCATCGTTCCGAGATTTCAGGACATCATAAAGGGTGCGTGCCTGATGACGGGAACGACCTGTGAGACAGAGAGAAGCTATCCGTTTCAGGCAAAGATCCCGTGCCTGACCCTGAATGACCTGATCATGGAAAATGCCAGAAAATTTGAGGCACCACAGCTCGCCGGACCGCGTGAAAAGACAGGCTCCACAGACTTTGGAAATGTCATGTACGATGTGCCTGGATGCTGCATCCGCACAGCGTTTGTGCCGGAGGGGACCGCGGCGCATTCTCAGGAATATCTCGATGCGGGAAAGACGGAGCGGGCCCATGAAGCGATCCGGTCCGGTTCGGAGATCCTTGCGGGAACATGCATTGACATGATTGAAAGACCAGAGCTTTTGGAACAGATCAAAGAGGAGTTTCGGAAGCGGAAACAGGAAGAAACCGCAAAAATATGACAAAATTGTCATTTTCCAGTCATGAACAATTAAACTGCTGTCTGTAAAATATGAATCTGTAAGGAATTTAACAAATATCCAGAAAGGAAGATGATTATGACAGCAGCTATTGGTTTTCTGATGATCATCGCGATCGTAGCACTGCTCTTAAAGGGCAAAATGTCTCCGATCGTGGTACTTGCGGTGATTCCGGTCATTGCAGCACTGATTCTCGGCTTCTCCCCGGTAGAGGTCATGGACTTCATTGCGGATGGAATCAAAACCACCACAAGCAATGGTATTTTATTTATCTTTTCAGTAATTTATTTTGGTGTTCTGGCAGACACCGGACTCTTTGATGTTATCGTAGGCTGGCTGGTAAAAAAAGCCGGAAACAATGTGATCGCGGTCACTGTAGTTACAGCGCTGATCGCAACGATCGCTCATCTGGACGGTACTACAGCTGTCACTGTTCTCATTACGATCCCGGCAATGTACCCGGTATATAAGAAGATGAACATTGACTCCCGTATTCTTCTCTGCCTGACAGGTGCCTGCATGGGCGTTATGAACCTGCTTCCGTGGGGCGGTCCGACAGCGAGAGCGGCTACTGTACTTGCTATGGATGCCACTGAGTTATGGCACATGCTGATCCCGCTTCAGGTTGTCGGCCTGATGATGAATATCACTCTTGCTGTACTCCTCGGCATGTTAGCGATCAAGCATGGTGCCGGTGCCGGAAAGGGCGTAGAGGTGGAGTCTGATGAGAAAGCGAAGAAAGAGGCGGCTGATTTAAGAAAATCCAACGCTTACCTGATCTTCAACTTCTTACTTACAGTAGGTGTGATTGCCCTGTTATCCACAGGTATCGGTAAATCCTATGTAATTTTCATGCTTGGTCTCTGCATCCTTCTGGCTGTCAACTACCCGAACCAGAAGACTCAGGACAAGCTGATCAAGAAGCATGCTCCGGCAGCCCTGATCATTTCCGCAACACTGTTTGCCGCAGGTGCTATGGTCGGTGTCTTCGACGGAACCGGTATGCTGGAAGCAATGGCAAATGCGATCATGGCGATCATTCCGACAGCCCTCGGAAAGTACGTTCACATTATCTTTGGTATTCTTGCGCTTCCGCTTGGTCTCTGCGTTGGAACAGACGCATACTTCTATGGCATCATGCCATTAGTTATGCAGGTAGGCGAGACCTACGGCGTGGCTTCCCTGAATACTGCGCTGACCATGCTGATCGGTAAGAACCTCGCGTTAATGGTAAGCCCGTTAGTACCGGCAACATACCTTGCGATCGGTCTGACCGGAACAGAGCTGAAAGATCATATGAAATTCAGCATTCCGCCGTACTACATTATCAGCCTTATCATGCTGGTATTCGGTGTGATTCTTGGCATTGTTGCCATCTAAATGATACATAACGAATGAAAACCCTGTTCTGCAGTACGGATCTTGTACCGCAGAACGGGATTTTTTGTTATAATGAAAGAAAAATGACGCAGGAGAAAGTTTATGAATACAGAAAAAATCCTACTGGTGGACGATGAGCGCGCGATCCGGCTGGCTGTGCGGACCGCCCTGACACGTGAAGGAATGCAGGTGACGGAGGCAGCCGATGGAAGTGAGGCTCTGGAACTTTTAAAGAAACAACAGTTCCATCTGGTGATCCTGGACGTAATGATGGAACATGTGGGTGGTTATGATGTGCTGCAGGCAATGCGCGCCGCAGGAGACCACACGCCGGTCATGATGCTGTCGGGAAAATCCGATGAGATGGATCAGGTACTGGGGCTGGGCTTTGGCGCGGACAGTTATCTGACAAAACCGTTTCATACTGCGATCCTGATCCAGACAGCAAAGGCGCTGATCCGCAGAAGTCAGATCTACAGCCAGGGAGCATCCGGAGACGCCGGGATCCGCAAGGGCCCGTTTGCGGTAGATACCTTAAAGATGGAGTGTCTGAAAAACGGCGAGCCATTAAATTTTACTGCCAGAGAGATGACCTTGTTCCGGTTCCTGATGGAGCATCCGGGACAGGTATTTACGAAGGAACAGCTTTATACGCAGGTGTGGAATGAGGCAGTGGTGGATGACAATACCATCACCGTCTATGTGAAACGGATCCGGAACAAGATCGAGGATGACCCGAAGCAGCCCCAGTACCTGAAGACGGTGCGTGGAATCGGATATATGCTGAATGTGTAAGGATAAAAAATGGAAGAATTTTTAAATAAAAGGAAATTAAGACTGGTAGCGGTCAGTCTGTTGATCAGTTTATCAGTGGTTGTGATATTTGCGGGTTCCCGGCTTTACAGTCAGTACCGGGAGCAGGTGATCCGGACGGAGGAAAGCCAGCTTTTAACCATGGCGGGAATCGTCGGAAATAACCTCAATTCCTACATGGAACAGCAGCTTGAGGAGATTGACCTGTTTTATTCCCGGGAAGGAATGCCGGAAAATGTCTGGGCGGAGTCCGGCGGAATCAATGCGAGGACAGCCTACTTTTTAAAGGAAAATGCAGGGGTCTATAACTGGATTACTGTGACAAAACCGGATGGAACAAAATTCCGGTATGAACCGGGGAAAAATCCGTTTTGGGAATCTGCGGACAGAGAGGTGAAAACAGTGGATTCGCAGGACGGAAATCATCCTGCAGAGATCACGGGAAAAGAAATATCGGATCAGACAGGATGGTATGAGCTTTATATTGAGAAGAATGTCCCTGTCGGATCTGAGGTCTATATGCTCACATTTGCCATGGACCTTGGAGCGCTGTATGAGAAGATCGTCGCGCCGGTAAAGATCGGAGAAGCCGGATATTCCAGCGTCAAAGACCAGAATATGAACATCATCATGCATCATGTAAAGAACCAGATCGGTCTTGAAGCGGTAGATGGACGTATTGAGAGGTATCCATATCTTGACATGAGCAGCCTGAATGCCTGGATTATGAGGCAGGAAAATGAGAACTCCGGAACCGGTGTGATCGATACATATGTCTGGGATGATCCTGGATTAAAAAGAGTCCGCCGCGTTGTTGCGTTTCAGGCTATCTCGATTCAGGGAGAACGCTGGATCGTCAATTCCACACTGCCGGTTCATGAACTTTCGGGACCGCTTGAGAGCATGATGACCATGCTGATCGGCGTGATGGTCCTGTATATGATGATCCTTGTGGTGATCATGGTATTCTTCCTGAGAAACCGTTTTCTGGCGGAATCCCAGCAGAAGGAGATCACATATTTAAAGGAAATCAATCACGGAATGGAGATGCTGGTCCAGAAGAACAACGAGATCCGGCATTACCAGCGGATCCAGTCTCTGGGAATGATGGCGAGCCACATTGCGCATGAATTCAACAATTATCTGACACCGGTGCTGATCTATGCGGAGCTTCTTGAGAATGATGAATCCATTTCTTCCGAGAATCAGGAGATGATCCATGAGATCACGAAGTCGGTGGATCAGGCATCGAATCTGTCAAAAGAACTGCTTGCCTTTTCCAGACAGGATACCGGTGTGCGGCTGGAACCGCTGAACTTTACGGAAGAAGTCGGGAATGCGGTGTCCATCGTGCGGCAGCTTGCCCCGGCGGCGATCACGTTGAAAACAGAGATCACGGAGGAACCACTGTATGTTTTAGGACGCAGACGGATGGCGGAACATATCCTGCTGAATCTGAGTAAAAATGCGTTTCAGGCCATGGAAAAGAC
>CAKRNI010000108.1 GCA_934370915.1 uncultured Lachnospiraceae bacterium | reverse complement strand
TAGGAGTCATCTGTTGCCGCAATGAGTGCAGTCTTTTCGTCTATGAGGGAGACAACTCCGGTGCGCATGGAATCCGGCGCGAGAAGTGTTTTCGTCTCATCGGTGGAGAGGTTATATAGATAAACGCCCGGACGGATTCCTATGACACTCTGTTTCCACGGATATGCCTTATAAAGCAGAAGATCACCGAAAACAGAGAACTGGGAACAGTCGGTCCATTCGTCTGCCACGTAAGTGAGGTTACCGGATCCCATATCATAGACGGCGTACCGGTTTCTCTTTGCGTTCGTGTATCCCTGGCCATTGCCCCAGAACGGAAGCTCATCGAAGACCTCGTAAGATTTCTTTCTTGTATCCTTGTAATTATCATGGCGGATCGTCAGGAGGTAACGCCCGTCCGGGAGAAGGCGGATCCCTGTGACGGAAGCAGGAACGGATGCGCGGCATGAGGCTTCGCCGCCGGACGGAGAGATTTCATAAAAGAAAGAAGTGCCGTTCTCTTTTTCTTTTTTGAGGGCAGCAGTCCGTGCCGCAGTAAAGATCAGCGTATTTTCCGCAGTCCAGGACCAGATCTTTGCGTCACCGCCGCAGGTGACACGGGAGACAGCCTTCTTCCCGAGATCATACAGGTACAGGTCAGACAGATAGCCATTGGCCTCCCGGTCCGGTACGGATACCGTGAAGGCGATCTTCGTTCCATCGGGTGAGAAGTGCGGGTTGCTCAAAAACCGGAACTTCAGGAATGTGTCAATCTCAATCTTCTTCATCGTCATGTCCTCCATATTTAGTATTTTGTAATAGGAAATCCGGGGAATTCCCTATTATACAAACAGGCACTAATGTGCCAATGATGCGCACCTGCGCAAAAATGCAGGTCAGATGCATCCATCCACAGAATCTGCCGGGCTGACCCCGGAAGATCATAGGACGGAAGGCACTGGATCGCTATGAAATGAGTATAAATACTCAGAGTGGAGTGTGTCAAGGAAAAGTGGAGCAGGGGTATCCGGAAAAAGCGCTTGCCATATCAGAAAAATGATGTTAAAATATTTTAGACTATGTATAATGCGCACGAAAAGGTCCCTGGGACTGGTGCACGAGAGATAAAAAAGAGCGAGATGCGAAGAGAAAGGAAGCTAAACCGATGTCAGGACATAATAAATTTTCCAACATCAAACATAAGAAAGAGAAGAACGACGCAGCAAAGGGTAAGATCTTTACCGTAATCGGAAGAGAGATCGCTGTCGCAGTTAAAGAGGGCGGCGCTGACCCGGCTAACAACAGTAAGCTGCGTGATGTGATCGCGAAGGCGAAAGCAAACAACATGCCGAACGATACCATCGACCGCGGTATCAAGAAAGCAGCCGGTGACTTAAACTCCGTAAACTACGAAAACTTAACATACGAGGGATACGGTCCGAGCGGTGTTGCGATCATCGTTGACACACTTACAGACAACAAGAACCGTACAGCGGCAAACGTAAGAAGCGCTTTCACAAAGGGCGGCGGAAACGTAGGTGCACAGGGAAGCGTTTCCTTCATGTTCGACCGCAAGGGTCAGATCGTGATCGACAAAGAAGAGTGTGATATGGATGCCGACGAACTCATGATGGCTGCACTCGATGCAGGCGCTGAGGATTTCTCCGAGGAGGAGGACAGCTACGAGGTTATCACAGATCCGGACAACTTCAGTGCAGTCCGCGAGGCTCTCGAGAAAGCCGGAATCCCGATGGTAGAGGCTGATATTACTATGATCCCGCAGAACTGGGTAGAACTTACCGACGAGGAAGCGATCAAGAAGATGCAGAGAATCCTTGATCTCCTTGACGAGGATGACGACGTACAGGCTGTATACCACAACTGGGATGAATAAAGAATCGTAATTGTGTATGTTGTGATCCCCTTTCACCAGAATTGTACTGATGAGAGGGGATTTCTTCATGTAACAGGAAATTCCGGGGAATTCCCTGTTACATAAAAATAAGCCGGCAGCCGGGAGGCACCGGGCAGTCACATAAAATATAAAACTTGCGGGAAAAGCGGAGAGAGTGGAACTCTCCGGAGGCAGGAGGGAGGAATCCGTTATGACGGATATGAAGAAAAATATAAAAAGGACAGCAGTGCTTTCCGTTGTGCTGGTCCTGATGTTCGCGACAACCGTATTTGGCGCGGAGCAGACAGAAGAGTATGTGCCGGCGGTCTACGCGACGTTCTGGGCGCTCGTTCCGCCGGTCGTGGCGATCGGGCTGGCACTTATCACAAAAGAGGTGTACAGTTCCCTGTTCATCGGTGTTCTCATGGGGGGAATCCTGTATTCAGGTTTCAGCTTTGAGGGAACGATCACCCATATTTTTGAGGACGGAATGATAAACGTTCTCTCTGACAGCTACAATGTGGGAATACTGATCTTCCTTGTGATCCTTGGAACGATGGTGTGCCTGATGAACCGGGCCGGCGGGTCGGCAGCATTCGGCCAGTTTGCGGCGGATCATATTAAGGGACGCGTGGGCGCGGAGCTTGCGACGATCCTGCTGGGCTGTCTGATCTTTATCGATGATTATTTTAACTGCCTGACCGTGGGAAGCGTGATGCGCCCTGTGACAGACAAATTTAAAGTCTCAAGGGCAAAGCTCGCGTACCTGATCGACGCAACGGCAGCTCCGATCTGCATTATCGCACCGATTTCTTCCTGGGCGGCCGCGGTTACCGGATTTGTTGAGGGCGAGGACGGATTTTCTATCTTTGTGCGGGCGATCCCATACAATTTTTACGCGATCCTGACGATCGTGATGATGATTGGAATGGTACTCTTACGGACAGAATTCGGCTCTATGAAATTCCATGAGAAAAATGCGCTCAAGGGAGACCTTTATACCACACCGGGACGTCCGTATGACACGGAGAAACAGCCGGAGGTTTCTGTCAGGGGAACCGTTCTGGATCTTCTGATCCCGATCATATCCCTGATCATCTGCTGCATGGTCGGCATGCTCTATACGGGTGGATTTTTCTCAGGAGAGGATTTTGTGACAGCCTTCTCCCAGAGTGACGCGTCCCTGGGGCTTACGATGGGAAGCTTTTTCGGGCTTTTGATCACCATCGGTCTCTATCAGGTACGCCGGGTCCTGAAATTCTCCGAGTGCATGGCCTGCATCCCGGAAGGCTTTAAGTCCATGGTTCCGGCGATCATGATCCTGTCCTTTGCATGGACACTGAAGGCGATGACGGACAGCCTCGGCGCAGATGTCTATGTGGCGTCTGTGGTTGCATCCAGCGCCCGTTCCCTCTTAAATTTCCTCCCGGCGATCATCTTCGTTGTGGGCTGCTTTTTGGCTTTCGCGACGGGAACCTCCTGGGGAACCTTCGGAATCCTGATCCCGATCGTTGTTGCTGTATTTGAGAACAGCAACCCGGACCTCATGATCATCTCGATCTCTGCCTGCATGGCAGGAGCTGTCTGCGGTGACCACTGTTCTCCGATCTCCGACACGACGATCATGGCATCCGCCGGAGCCCAGTGTGAACATGTAAACCATGTGACGACCCAGCTTCCGTATGCGGTCACGGCGGCGGCTGTGTCCTTCGTCTCCTACATCATCGCGGGCTTCGTACAGTCCGCATGGATCGCCCTGCCGATCGCCATTGCGCTTATGGTGGCCACAATGTTTGTGATCCGCGCGGTGAATGGGGGGCTGAAGGAAGAAGCGTGAGCTCCATACGGTCACTGAACGTGCCGGATGTCTCCGGTTTTTATAAAAAATTGAGAGGACCTGCGGAATCTGCGGGTCCTTTTCCTTTTCTGTATGTTTCTGACGATATTTTCCGGTTGCTTTTTTGCCGGTTTCTGGTATAATAATTTCTGTTCCCGGGGTATGGCGTAGCTTGGTAGCGCGCTCGGCTGGGGGCCGAGAGGTCGCAGGTTCAAATCCTGTTGCCCCGATTTTTGATGAGCAGGAGCTGGAATGAACCAGCCCCTGCTTTTGCTTTACCGGTACAGCCAAAAGTTGCAAACAGAAACGGGAATTGCTATAATGAGAATAGTATAATGCCCTGCGGTCTCAATCCGTCGGGGATGAGAAACGGAAAGGTCAGATCATATATGAAACCAATCATTCTTTTATACCATCTGCCGGAAGGCGAGAGACTTGCGAAGATCAAGAGGGCGCTGTTCCCGCTTGGAATGAAGCTGCGGGCTGTGAAAAAGGAAGAGTATCTGGAACCGGTGGGATATCTTGCCGGAGTGAAGGAACTCGTGTCCTGCGGGGAGGTCTATACAGGAGATGACTTTGAAAAAGAGATGATGGTGATGGCGGGACTTACCTCAAAGCAGGTGGACACGGTGATCCTTGCGCTGAGAAAGACGGGGGCTGGAAGGATTGATTACAAGGCAGTCCTTACGCCGACGAACCAGAGTTGGAATGCGCTGACATTATACGGGGAACTTGCGAAGGAACACGCGAAAATGAACCGGTAGATCACAGATCACCGGAATCCGGAAAGACTGACGATGAACCTGACTGTTTGACAGGCCATAAAATGGAATGGAGGGATCGGTCCATGAGAGATGAGAAGAAACAGCAAAAAGAAGCTCTGAAGGAAGAAATGCTGAGACTCGGGAATCTTCAGCGGGAATGCAAAGAGGAAAAGATTCCTGTTTATATTACCTTTGACGGTTACGACGGTGCCGGAAAGGGCGTGCAGATCGGCCGGCTCATGCAGGCGCTGGATCCGAGAGGCTTTGACGTTTACACCGGAGATAAGGATACCGAGGAGGAAGCGCTCCGCCCGTTCCTCTGGAGGTTTGCGGTCCATGCCCCGGCGGAAGGGCGGATCACGATCTATGACACAAGCTGGTACCGGAGGGTTCAGGCGGACCGGTTCGAGGGAAAGCTGAATGAAAAAGCAGATGCCGCGTTTGAGGATATCTGCGCGTTTGAGAGATGCCTGGTGGACGGTGGAACTGTTCTCATCAAATTTTTTCTGGATATTTCCGAGAAGGAACAGGAAAAGCGGTTTAAAAAACTTCTGGAATCAAAGGATACCGCATGGCGCGTCACAGAGAAAGAACTTGCGAGAAATGCTCATTACGGAAAATATAAGAAGATCAGCGATGAGATGATCAGGAGAACGGATATGCCTTACGCGCCATGGTACGTGGTCGACGCGAAGGAAAAGAACGGGACGGCTCTGGTGGTCATAAAGACGGTGGCAGATGTTCTGGAAAAGGCGCTTGAGAAAAAACGGGCGGGAAAAGAGGCGGAGATCTTTGAGGAACCGGTTCCGCCTGACAGATATGAAAAAGGGATCCTTGCAAAAGCGGACCTGACAAAGCGCCTTGAGGAGGCAGAATACCGGAAAAAACTGGACAGGCTCCAGAAGAGACTGGAAGTGCTCCACGGAGAACTCTACCGTCTGCGGATCCCGGTGATCCTTGGCTTTGAGGGCTGGGATGCCGCCGGAAAGGGAGGGGCGATCAAACGCCTGACGAGCCATCTTGATCCCCGCGGATATAAGGTCTGCCCGACAGCATCCCCGAACGATGTGGAAAAATCCCATCACTATCTCTGGCGCTTCTGGAATCATGTTCCGAAGGCAGGACACATCGCGATCTTTGACCGCACCTGGTACGGAAGAGTCATGGTGGAGCGGATCGAGGGCTTCTGTTCCGAGGAGGACTGGCACCATGCATATCGGGAGATCAACGAGATGGAAGCACATTTTGTGCACTCCGGGGCTCTTGTCTTAAAATTCTGGCTCCAGATCGACAAGGACGAGCAGGAGCGGCGGTTCAATGACCGGATGAAGAACCCGGAAAAACGGTGGAAGATCACGGACGAGGACTGGAGAAACAGGGAAAAGTGGGATGCTTACGTGCTTGCTGTGAATGAAATGCTGGAAAAAACCTCTACAAAGGATGCACCCTGGATCGTTGTGGAAGGAAATTCCAAGTGGTACGCGAGGATCAAAGTCCTCGAAACTGTGGCGGATGCTATGGAAAAAAAGATAAAAGAAGTGGAAAAGAACAGAAAAAAATGAGCAAAGTGGTGATTATAGGCGGCGGGGCAGCGGGAATGGCTGCTGCCATCGGTGCCGCGGAGTGCGGACATGATGTCTCCGTTTATGAGAAAAATGAGAAGCTTGGAAAAAAGATCTATATCACGGGAAAAGGACGCTGCAATCTGACGAACGGCTGCGATACGGAGGACCTGTTCAGAAATATGGTCTCCAATGGGAAGTTCCTTTACAGTGCCATCTATGGATTCACAAATTTTGATATCGTGGATCTTGTGGAGGCAAACGGCTGCCCGGTGAAGGAAGAACGGGGAGCGAGAATGTTCCCGGTATCGGACCATGCTTCCGATGTGACGGGGGCGTTGGAGCGGAAGATGAAATCTCTTGGCGTAAAGATCTTCTTAAATGAACCGGTCAGGGATATCGTGATCAGGGATGAAAAGGCGGCGGGAATCGTTCTGGAAAAAACTGGAAAGAGTGTGGATGCCGATGCGGTGGTGATCGCCACAGGCGGACTTTCCTACCCGTCAACAGGTTCCACGGGGGACGGGTACCGTTTTGCAAAAGAGGCGGGCCACACGGTGACACCTCTGTCACCGGCACTTGTTCCGTTTGTATGTGCAGAAGATGATGTGAAAGAACTTCAGGGACTCTCCTTGAGAAACATCGAGGTGACTGTCTGGAACGGAAAGAAGGTGCTCTGGAAAGAGTTCGGCGAGATGCTGTTTACGCATTTCGGCGTCAGCGGACCTGTCGTTTTGAGTGCCAGCAGCTATGCGGCAAAGATCATCAAAAAGACACCGCTCAGAATGGATATCGACCTGAAACCGGCACTCTCGAAAGAGCAGTTGGATGCGAGGATCCTGCGGGATTTCGATGAGGCGAAAAATAAGCAGTTTAAGAACTCCTTAAATCACCTCTTCCCGGCAAAGCTGATCCCGGTGATGATAGAGAGGAGCGGCATCGATCCGGAAAAACAGGTCAATGAGGTGACTGCGGAGGAGAGAAAACGTCTGGTGGATCTCACGAAAGCGTTTTCCGTGACACTCACAGGACTCCGGGGATACAATGAGGCGATCGTGACGCAGGGTGGAGTGAATGTGAAGGAAGTGAATCCGTCTACTATGGAATCGAAAAAGCTGCAGGGTCTCTATTTTGCGGGCGAGGTTCTGGATCTGGACGGTGTGACCGGCGGATTTAATCTGCAGATCGCCTGGTCGACAGGAATGCTGGCAGGCAGAAGCGTATAGAGCACCGGACCTGAGAAGCAGCTTTGAACCCGTATGGCTGTAAAGATATGGAACCATCACGAATAAATAAAAAATCTTGGAATAAACTAAGGGGAGAATAACATGTCTTTTAATGTAGCGATAGACGGACCGGCAGGAGCCGGAAAGAGCACCGTGGCAAAGTCTGTGGCAGCTCTGAAGAATTTTATCTATGTGGATACCGGAGCGATGTACCGGGCAATGGCGTTATATTTTCTGCGTCAGGGAATCGATAAGACCGACGAGAACGCCATCAATGCCACTCTTGATAAAGTGGAGATCACGATCCGCTACGAGGACGGTGCGCAGCAGGTGATCTTAAACGGCGAGAATGTATCCGGACTGATCAGGACCGAAGAGGTCGGAAATATGGCCTCCGCCACATCCGTTTACAAAAAAGTCCGCGAAAAGCTCGTAGAACTCCAGAAAGATCTGGCGAAGAAGGCGGATGTGATCATGGACGGCCGCGACATCGGAACCTGTGTCCTGCCGGATGCCGATGTGAAGGTATATCTGACTGCAAGCTCCGCGGTCCGGGCGAAACGCCGCTATAATGAGCTTAAGGAGAAAGGAACAGTCTGCGATCTCGGCGAGATCGAGAAGGACATCATCGAACGGGATTACCGGGATATGCACCGGGAGAATTCCCCGTTGAAACAGGCGGATGATGCCGTACTCCTTGACAGCTCCGACATGACGTTAAAAGAGGTTGTGGACGCGATCACAGCAATGATCGATAAGAAGCAGGGTGCGTAAGATGAAAGTAACAGTTGCAAAGACAGCAGGCTTCTGCTTTGGCGTGAAGCGTGCCGTTGAAAAAGTATATGAGCAGATCGGCAAAACGGAAAAAAGGATCTACACCTACGGTCCGATTATTCATAATGAGCAGGTTGTGGGAGATCTCAGGGAAAAGGGCGTGGAAGTCATCGACTCTTTAGAAGAATTGAAGACGATCCGGAACGCTGTTGTTGTGATCCGCTCCCACGGTGTCGGAAAAAATGTCTACGAGATCTTAAAAGAAAACGGTGTGGAGATCGTGGATGCCACATGTCCCTATGTGAAAAAGATCCACCGGATCGTTGAAAAACAGTCAGCAGAAGGAA
>CAKRNI010000107.1 GCA_934370915.1 uncultured Lachnospiraceae bacterium | reverse complement strand
CAGAAACGCATCCACGCTTTCCGCTCCATTACAGGATAATTTTACCATATAAGTCGACGGATGTCGATTGAACTATTGGGTCACTTTCTAATCGCGTTCTTCTTGCGCATATTTCACATAATCTTCAAAGAATTCCCTCACATGTCCATTTTGGTTTTCTTTATGGCATAAGGCATAAAAACATCTGGAAATATAGGGTGGTGCAAATTCTTTCATCTTAATTTTCTCATATCGCACCAGACGCACAAATGCCGGAACAAGTCCAAATCCGAGATTTGCGTTGACCATCATAAGCTTTGTATTATAAGAATTCACATGAATGATATCCCTGAATTTAAACGCCGTTCGGAAATGATCCGCAATCTGTGAAACACTTCCCTCGTACATGGTGATCATAATCTCATTCTTCAGATCTTCCGATGTTACAGCAATTCGTTCCGCCAACGGGTGTTCACGATTCAAAATAATCTTCCATGGCTTATCATAAATCAGCTCCATGTCAACATTTTCCACCGGATATCCCGACAGGAACTGATCACTTGTCACAATAATATCGAGCAGTCCCTGCTCAAACCGTTTCAGCAATTCCCTATAACTATACTGCAGACAGGTGATCCGCACATCCGGATGTGCCATAACATACTGGCCAAGAAATGTATCTAAAAGCTCATCTTCATAGATTCCAACACCAATTTTCAATGATCTCGCATATCCCTGCTCCACATTCTGCACCAACCGCACCGTCGATTCATAAACCTCCAGAAGTTTCTGCGCCTGAACATAGAACTCACTTCCCGCATCTGTAAGAATTACCTGATGATTGTCGCGATAAAAGAGTCGTACCCCAAGTTCTTCTTCAAGTCCACTAATCTTCCGGCTCATAGATGTCTGCGTCATGTGCTCTTTTTCAGCAGCTTTCGTAAAATTCAAACATTCCGCCAGACTGATAAAGCATTTTACATTGTCTAAATTCAAACTGCCACCCCCGTTAGACAAACTTTTTTTGCATAACGCGACACTTTTCTTTCATTTCCATTTTGTGCACTCTGATGCTACAATAATTTCATCGAAACCCGGCCGGTTTGCAAGTGAAAACATATGTATTTGTAAAGGAGACTGAATTTATGACAAATTATATCAGAAAAATGAGCGGAAAGCAATATATGAAGCGCCTTGCCGAGAACCCAACCGTCATCATCCCAACTGGTGCATGTGAGATCTATGGACCGCAGCTCCCAATGGGAAGTGACCTGATCGCAGCTAAAAGAATTGCTGAACTTGTAGCCGAAAAGACCGGCGCGCTGATTGCTCCGACGATTGAAGCCGGCGAATCCTCCGCACTTGCTTCTTTCCCATGCACATTCGCAATGCCAAGAAAGATTCTGGAAGACTGGCTTGACTGGCTTGTCGGAAAACTGATTAAGGACGGGGCCAGGAATTTCGTTTTCATCACGGGCCATGCAGGAAATGTTGATACTGTAAACTACATCGGCAAGAAATATATGAATGAGCATGATATCAAGCTCGTCCAGATCGACTGGTGGAGATTTACAAATGCAAACGGAAGTGATATCTTCCAGTACAGCGGCCAGATGGCTCACGGACACGCAAGTGAGTGCGGCACATCCGTATTCATGTACCTTTTCCCGGAATTAGTAGACATGGACGAACTCTCCAGAGTAGAACCGCTTCCGGCGAGCGAATTCCCGGATTTCATCGGTTTCCAGAGATTCACTGAAAAAACACCGAACGGAACCATCGGCGATGCTACTGTCGCGACAAAAGAAAAAGGTGAAAAGATTGTCAACCGCTGTGTAGACCGAATCGTTTTCTACATGGAGAAAAAATTCTAAGCTTACCTAAAGTCACACGCCTTACCTTACAAGGGGGATACTACTATGGCAGAAACCATGACTCTTACAACTGTTTTAATCGATATTTCGACTATCAGTGCGCTGCTTTTTGTGGGCTTCCTGATCCGTCAGAAAATACCATTCTTTTACAAATACTATATTCCAACTTCTTTAATCGCAGGTATTTTAGGACTGCTCCTCGGTCCTCAGGTCCTCGGACAGTTCTCTCCGATCCACCTGCACTTCAGCCAGTGGATTTCACAGTGGACAAATTTCCTGTTCGCATTTATCTTTACGACATCGTTCCTTGGAACTTCCACCGGAAAATTCGGACGTGATGTCCTTTCCACTACCTGTGTAACTGGCGCTGTATTTATGGCACAGATTCTCGCAGGACTTGGAATCGCTTTCGTTCTCTCCAAGTTCATGAGCAATGTTCCTTACGCAATGGGATTCCTTCCGGTATCCGGTTTCTATGGTGGACACGGTTCTGCCGGCATCATGGGCGGCTGCTTCGCTACTGAAGGCTGGGAGGACGCTACCGGTATCGCTCTGACATACGCAACCATCGGTATGTTCATGGCGATGATCGGCGGTATGTGGATTATCAACTGGGGCGCTAAAAAAGGCTATACGAGAAAGCAGATGAGTTCCGTCAATCTCGACCAGAAAGATATCACCGGTATCGTGCCGAAGGAAGAGCGCAAATCCATGGCAACTGCAATTTCCAGTTCCTCCGTTATCGATCCTCTGGCATTCCAGATGATGATTGTCGGAACAATTATTGCAATTTCCCATATTCTCCGCGAGGCGATCATTAAAGTATTCCCGTTCTGGAGCAAAATCCCGCTCTACACCATGTGCCTGATCATAGGTGCGATTATTGGTATTGCTTTAAGCAAGACAAAATATAACCAGTACATTGACCGTGGAAGCATGAAACGTATTTCCGGTGTCGCTCTTGAATACGTAATCGCAATGAATGTTGCGACCATCAAATTAAGTGTTCTGGCTTCCTTCCTGGTTCCGATCCTCGTTACTTCTATCGTAATCACCATTATCACAGCGGTTATCTGTATCATTCTTGCAAAGAAGTGGTATGGAAAGGACTGGTTTGAAATGGCGATGGGCGCTTACGGACAGTGTACAGGAAGTCTGGCTACCGGTCTTCTCTTAATCAAGGTTCTTGACCCGAACGGTGATACACTTGCCGCAGAAAGTGTTTCCGGTTCCAGTACTCTCGGTTCCTTCTGGCAGCAGCCATATAACACGATCGGACCGATGCTGATCCTCTCCAGCCCTCTGCTCACGACTCTCGGAACTGCCGGATTTCTCGTCGCATTTCTGATTGTCGGCACCGTATTATTTGGACGCACTGTAAAGAAGGCATAATTTATGAGTAAAGTAAACGAACTGATCCAACAATATACAAATGATGCCATCGAGATCCGGCGTCATATTCACCGCCATCCGGAGCTGTCCATGGAGGAAAAAAATACAACGGAATTCATATGTCAGCAGCTTCTCAAGTATGGCATTGAAATTTCCGATATTCCGTTTAAATCCGGTGTTCTCGGTATTTTAAAAGGCAGGGAGGATGGACATACCATTCTTCTCCGTGCCGACATCGATGCACTTCCGATGGTCGAAAAATCAGGACTTCCCTTCGCATCAGAAAATACCGGAATCTGCCACAGCTGCGGACATGACATCCATACGACCGCCCTGCTGTTGGCTGCACGGGTTTTAAGTTTCCTTCGTGATGAGCTCAAAGGAACGGTTCTATTCCTGTTCCAGCCTGCTGAAGAACGCTTAAGCGGATCTCAGATGGTCATTGATTCCGGCGTTTTTGAAAAATATCACCCGGATTTCGCTGTCGGTCTTCATTGCTGGCCGGATATTCCGGCGGGAACCATCGGCATTCGTCGCGGCTCCTTTATGGCTTCCTCTGACACAGTAAAGCTCACGATCCGTGGAAAAGGCGGACACGGCGCACATCCCCACAAGAGCATCGATCCGGTCATGACATCCGCATACATTCTAACAGAATTACAGACCATTATTTCGAGGACGATCGCACCTCTCGATTCCGCAGTCCTCACCATCGGAAAGATCACCGGCGGTACTGCAGCCAACATTATTCCTGACGAAGTCGTTATGGAAGGAACTGTGCGCACTGTCAGCAACGAGACCCGTGCCCTGATGGAAGAAAAAATCCGGCAGATCGTTTCCCACGGCGCTGCGGCCATGGGGGCAGAATGTGACATTGTTTACCAGAAAGGCGTCCCTGCCGTTGTCTGCGACAGCCATGTTGTGGATCTTATTGAACAGGCAGCTGCTGAAGGACTCGGTGCTGACCATGTAGTCACTCTCGCTACTCCATCCATGGGATCTGAGGATTTTGCCAGATACCTCGAAAAAGTTCCTGGTGCTATGTTCCGGATTGGAACAAGAAATGATGATCCGGCATCTTCCCGCCCACTGCACAATGCCGGAATCGTGTTTGATGAACAGGCGATTACCTCCGGTGCATCCGTTTTCGCGGGACTTGCGCTGAGATACCTGCATTGATATACCATCTCATACCCCTCTTTCCTCCGGGGGCACAGGTGTACGCCAGAAGTTCAGAATTATCCGGACTTTACCTGATGCCCCTATATATGAAGAAGAGCGATCCGCCAGGGCCGCTCTTCTTCGTCTTATTGTATTCTACTTACCAATCAGTTTTTTCACATCTTCTAACGACATCCCCTGCTCTTTCGCGATCTTTGCAAGGTCTTCATATTCCAGCTTTCCACGAACCACACCGTAGCCTTCGGAAACCTTCTCCCGGACCACACCGTATGGGGTCTCGTGTTCTTTCATGGTTCTTGTCAGGGTGTAGCGTTTGCTGATACTCTCACGGATGCCAAGCGTTGTTGTGTGCTTGAAGAGCAGGGAAACCATCTTTTCTTTGTCATTACAGCGGCACATGCAGGTCAGGAGAGTACCCGGACGGCTCTTTTTCATACCGATCGGGATCGTGTAGACCTCAAGGGCACCTGCGGCGAAGAGGATCTCCTGAACGAAGCCGAGAGCTTCCGGTGTCATATCGTCGAGGTTGCAGGAGAGCTCTGTCACTTCACTTCCATTCTCCTCTGTCTCGCCTAAGAGGACGCGCACGCAGTTGGCACGCTCAAAGTCTTTCTTTCCCATACCGTAACCGATGGCAGCGGTCCGCATAACCGGCATTTCCTTAAATTCTGTCACAAAGTGCTTTAACAGTGCCGCTCCGGTCGGGGTGCAGAGTTCGCCTTTGATGACTCCGCTGTAGATCGGAAGTCCCTGTAAAATGAAGGCTGTCGCAGGTGCCGGAACCGGAAGGATTCCGTGGGCACAATGGACATTTCCGCTTCCGACATGGATCGGGGATGCGATAACCTTCTGCGGAGCGATCATGTGCATTAAGAGGCAGACTCCGGCGATGTCCGCGATCGCGTCGGCGGTGCCGACCTCGTGGAAGTGGATCTCCTCGACAGTCTTTCCATGGACGTGGGATTCCGCCTCGGCGATCAACTGATAAACGGCTATAACATCCGCTTTAACCTCTTCCGGAAGGTCTAAGTGCTCGATAATGTGAGAGATGCCCGCCATGCTGGCGTGATGGTGGTGGGTATGGCCGTGATCGTGATGGTGGTCATGATCGTGATCGAGATCGCTCTGATCATCGTGGTGATGCTCGAACTGGCCATCATGTGTATGCTCATGAATCGTCTGTTCTGCTGCCGACTCTGCCATTTCATGGGAATGATGGTGGTCTTCATGGCTATGGTCATGATGGTCACCTTCATGGTCGTGGTGATGCTCATGGGTATGATGACTGTCTTCATGGTCATGAGTATAATGGTGATCTTCATCATGATCGTGATGGTGCTCATGCCCCTGCAGATCAACATCCACACTCTCCTCTTCTTCCCCATGGATCGCCACTTTCATATGCGTCCCGGTAATCCCGCACTTTACTGACGGTTCTGCTTCAACGGAAAGCCCCGGAAGCCCCATCCCGTTCATCATCTTCAAAAATCTCTCTTTATCCGGGCAGATTTCGTAGAGAGATGCCATCAGCATATCTCCGGCAGCGCCCATTCCACAGTCAAAATATAATGTCTTCATATTATTTTCACCTCGTTTTAAAAATTACGCAAATTATTTTTTCATTGCACCTGCCGCCGGCATCTTTCTCCAGACGCACAGCGGTTCGGACTGATTTTCAGTCTTTTATCCACGCATATGGTTCATCATGCTCGCCAGATACCCGGCTCCAAAGCCGTTATCGATATTCACAACGCTGACACCGCTGGCGCAGGAATTCAGCATGGAGAGAAGCGCTGACACGCCCCCGAAGGACGCACCGTATCCGATGCTGGTCGGCACCGCGATCACCGGGCAGTCGGCGAGACCTCCGATGACGCTGGCAAGTGCGCCTTCCATACCCGCGATTGCGATGATCACGCGGGCGTTCATGATGGAGTCCATGTGGGAGATCAGGCGGTGAAGTCCCGCGACACCCACGTCATAAAGACGTTCCACCTGATTCCCCAGAGCCTCCGCCGTGAGTGCCGCCTCCTCCGCGACCGGAATATCACTGGTTCCGCCGGTCGCCACAACGATCGTCCCAACGCCGTCTTTTTCCGGGAAGCTTCCGCAGATCGCGACCTTCGCTTCCTTAAAATATTGATATCCGCTGCCGGTCGGATACAATTCTGCCAACAACTGCTCCGTCTCCCGGCTCTTTTCCTCGTCAACACGGGTGATCAGGATCGTCTCCTGTCCCCGCTTTTTCATTGCCTCCACGATTCCGGCGATCTGTTCCGGAGTTTTTCCCGCGCCGTAGATCACTTCCGCCGCACCCTGACGCAGCTTCCGGTGGGTATCCAGCTTCGCGAATCCCAGATCATCGTATCCTGCTGCCGTAAACGGCTCTTTCTTCAGCTCCAGAACGGCGTTATCCACAGACAGCTCTCCCGCCGCTACCTTTTTCAACATTTCCCGTATATTTTCCATGTATAATTTCCTCACGCTTTTTGTGTAACAGGGACTTCCTCAGAATTTTCTGTTGCACAAAAAAGCCATGAAAAGAGCAGCCCGTCGTTCTGACCGGCTTTCTGCTCCCTTCATGGCAACTATTCTCCTCTTAATTTTTATGATGCATGTCTTCCACACCGTGTGAGCACACCAATCCGGCATCTACTCACCAACCGTATTCCGGAGTGTACCGATTCCTTCGATTATGCACTCTACAACGTCCCCTGTCTCAAGGAATTTCGGCGGAACGAATCCCATACCGACTCCTGCCGGCGTTCCTGTTGCGATGATCGTTCCCGCTTTCAAGGTCATGCCCTGTGTGAGTTCACAGATCACTTCCTCGATTCCATGGATAAAGAGCCCTGTATTGGAATTCTGGCGGAGTTCTCCGTTTACCTTAGACTGAATCTTTAACACCGGTGGAAACGCAGTGGAATCCGCAGTCATGATACACGGTCCAAGCGGTGTAAATCCGTCCAGACTCTTTCCGAAATACCACTGTTTATGTTCCGTCTGCACCTCTCTGGCGCTGACATCGTTCATGATCGTATAGCCGAAAATATAGTCTTTTACCTCTCCCGGCTTTACGTCCTTTGCGTCTTTCTTGATGATAACGGCAAGCTCCGCCTCATAATCCAGCTGGTTTGTCAGGTTTTTATGCGCCGGAATGATTCCGTCCGGATCATTTGTGCGATTTACGCGCTTGGAGAAATAAATTGCTTTCTCCGGCTTTGAGAATTCCTCTTTCTTGAATCTCGCAGACTCTTTCGCATGATCCATATAATTGATTCCCAGGCAGATAATGTCCTGATCCGGCTCCGCGATCGGAGATACGACCCGGATCTCGTCCACCGGTGCCGCTCCCATAACATCACCCGGGGCTTTCTTTGAAATATAATCCAGCATTTCCATCTCAGACGGTCCCGCTTCGCGGATCAGTTCCTTCATGGACCGATATTCCATTCCCGCAGCAGAAACCGGATAAACCCAGGTTTCATCCTCGTTTAATACACCTAAAAAAGATCTTTTGTCTACTTCATATGCCAGTAATTTCATAGCCACTCCTTATGGGATATGTTTCAGTTCAAAAATCCCGTTACACGTTATTATAGTACAAATCAGAAAGTGAGACAAGAATAAATTGACAATTGAAGTGTGCAGATCTGCTGAACAGGCACTGACAATTTACAAATTCCATCTTGTAACCACACGGTATCCCCTTTATAATAAAAGTTGATACAGTCAGACAGCATCTGCCTCTGTATTGTACAGAATTTTCAGTTCGGAAAATTCCAACCTGTATACAACAGCAAACAGTAAAACTCACGAAAGGGTGTATCTGATTATGGAAAAGATCACAAGCTTCACTGTCAATCATCTGAAACTGATTCCGGGTGTTTACGTTTCCCGCAGGGATGTCGCCGGAGACAGCCATATTACGACCTTCGATATCCGTATGACCCGTCCGAACTT
>CAKRNI010000106.1 GCA_934370915.1 uncultured Lachnospiraceae bacterium | reverse complement strand
GATAAGAGAGTTGTTCCGTTCTCCTTCTCAACGGATCCGGAGTCGGTACAGAAGGAACAGATCTCCTGCTGGCTGACATACACGAATGAGAAGACCCATGAGATCATCAGGAATAATCTTGATCGTTCCCCATTATTCTCCGGTGCCATCGAGGGAACAGGTCCGAGGTATTGCCCATCCATCGAGGACAAGGTCGTGAAATTCCCGGATAAGGGAAGACATCAGGTATTCGTGGAGCCGGAGGGACTTTACACAAATGAGATGTATCTCGGTGGTATGTCCAGTTCCCTGCCGGAGGATGTTCAGTATGCGATGTATCGGACCGTTCCGGGACTGGAAAATGTCAAAATTGTTCGAAATGCATATGCAATTGAATACGATTGTATCAATCCAAGACAGTTAAAAGCGTCTCTGGAGTTTAAAAATATTGACGGCCTGTTTTCCGGAGGTCAGTTTAATGGAAGCTCCGGATATGAGGAAGCGGCTGTTCAGGGATTTATGGCGGGCGTGAATGCGGCAAGAAAGCTGCAGGAGAAGAGTGCAGTAGTTCTTGACCGTTCTCAGGCGTATATCGGTGTTCTCATCGATGACCTTGTGACAAAAGAAAACCATGAGCCGTACCGTATGATGACATCGAGAGCGGAATATCGCCTGCTTTTACGACAGGATAACGCAGATCTCAGACTTCGAGGAATCGGACATGAGATCGGACTTGTATCGGAAGAGCAGTATGAGTATGTGCTCTGGAAAGAAAAAGCAATCGAGGAAGAAATCAAGCGCCTTGAAAAAGCGACGGTCGGTGCAAATGAGAAGGTGCAGGAGTTTCTGGAGAAACATGGAAGTACGTCATTAAAATCCGGAAGTACGCTGGCAGAGCTTATCAAGAGACCTGAATTAAACTATGAGATGCTTGCGGAGCTGGACGAAAAGAGACCGGAGCTTCCGGCCGATGTGCGGGAACAGGTTGACATAAATCTGAAATATGACGGATATATCCGCAGACAGAAGCAGCAGGTGGCTCAGTTCAAGAAGCTCGAGGGAAGAAAAATCCCGGCGGATCTTGACTATACAACCGTCGGAAGCCTGAGGAGAGAGGCAGTCCAGAAGCTGAACCTCTACAAGCCGGAGAATATTGGTCAGGCATCCAGAATTTCCGGTGTTTCGCCGGCAGATATCTCTGTTCTGATGGTACATTTGGAGCAGATGGGAAGGAAATAATTCGATGACAGATGAATTTGTAAAATTATTGGATCAGGGCTGCGAGGATCTTGGAATCGAACTTTCAAAGCAGCAGAAAGAGCAGTTTTTTAAATATTATGAAATGCTGATCGAGAAAAATAAGGTGATGAACCTGACTGCAATTACGGAGCTTTCTGATGTGATCACGAAGCACTTTGTAGACAGCCTGCTACTAGTTCTGGCTGCACCGGAACTTGGATTAAAACTCGATACCTCTGCAAAATACAGATGCATCGATGTAGGAACCGGAGCAGGATTCCCGGGAATCCCGCTGAAAATCGCATTTCCGGGACTAAAGATCACACTTCTTGATTCTTTAAATAAGAGAGTGGGATTTTTAAACGAGGTGATCGAGACACTGGGGCTCACAGATATCAATGCTGTCCATGGACGCGCTGAAGATTACGGTCGTGATTCTAAATATCGTGAACAGTATGATCTCTGCGTATCACGGGCAGTGGCCAATATGTCCACACTTTCTGAGTATTGTATTCCGTTCGTAAAAAAGGGCGGGTATTTTATTCCATATAAATCCGGAAAAGCCGATGAGGAAATCGCACAGGCGAGATCAGCGGTAAAGAAACTCGGCGGAGAGATGCAGGATATTGTTGTAAAATTTCTTCCGGAGACAGACGTAGAACGCACATTTGTTCCGGTGAAAAAACTTGCGGCCACGGCAAAACAATATCCAAGAAAAGCGGGACTTCCGGGGAAGGAACCGTTAAAATAAGGAAAACAGAATATTAAAAAAAAAGAGAGAACTTCAGGATCTTATGAGTATGGATCGTGAGGTTCTTTTTTTGCACATTCGAAGAGTGAGCGGAAAAGTCGGGGAATGTTTCACGTGAAACATCAGAACTGAAGAATTCCTGAAATTAGTACAATTAAATCTTGATACCCTTTTGCTTTTAGATTTATAAAAGCAAGAAGCATGATAATTCACTATAAGATGATTTGGACGTATAATAAGCAGGTTTCCAACGAACTTTTTTTATACAGGACAGAGTGTGACTGAAAACTTTAAACTAAAATTAACGGAAGTCGCGTAATACTTAAATAAATCAGAGCAGCTTCGTGGACGGATTCCTGTGCTTTCAATACTATGCTTTCATAGCTCACGGCCTGCGCGGCAAGTGTACAGACCTACTGAATAAATACTAAAAAAGTCCAATAAAAAAGATGCCGCTACTGCTTAGAAAGTAGTGGCATCTTTGTAAACACCGAATAAATGTTTCACATGAAACATTTTAACAGATCTGGTTGAAATGTTAGTTGAAGAACATCTGGACCGTTGAACTGACTTCTTCAGGATTTTCAATTTGAGGAAGATGTTTCGTGTTGGAAATTATGCTGGACTCGATGGCCGGGTTACATTTTGTATATTCTTTTATGATCAGATCGATATCCGGTTCAGCTTCGCCGCCGAGGATGTAGATGCTGTTGTCAATTTTTTCCAGAGTCTTTGTGATATTACACTTTGTATAGTTGCACTGGACACTGGCGTAGACGGACTTCGGGGAGTCACCAAGGTGGGCGGACTCGTGATATTTGTCGATGTAATGCGGGTTAACATCATAAGGATTATAGAAGTAGCTTTCAGAGAAGGTTCTGGAGATAATACTTCTTGCGGACGCAAAGTTGTAGAGCAGTGTACCAATGATCGGAAGATCAAGGATAAACTTATAATACCTTGCGGATTTTCCTGGTATGTGGCTACAGGAGAGCAGAGAATCCGGATTGATAAACATCATCTGCTCGAAAAGATCCGGATTGTATCCGCAGGCCATTGTCACGATGGGAGCGGACGCACCGGTAGCAAGAATATTTGTACGGCGTCCAATCTCGGATTTTACAAAATCGTTTAACAACTGCACATAGAGAAAATTTGTGTAAGTTAAATTTGGCTTCTCTGAACGTCCGCAACCTAAAAGATCAATGGTGTAGACAGTATAGTGCTCTTTTAAAAGCGGAATCAGGGTATCCCACTCACAGCTGCTGGACGTATGAGTCAGATCATGGACAAGAAGAAGTGGTTTACCAGTGCCGGTTTTTGTATAGTAGATATTGCCAAGTCTCCAACGATAGCAGCGCGGTTCCGGCTGAGCAAGAAGATTTCTTGAAATGGCGGACATCTTGATATATTTGTTGATCAGCGCTGTTCCGACTGCTGCACCAGCTGAGAGGAGAATTGCAGTAATGATTTTATTTTTTGCTTTCATAGTTCACCTCGGATTTAGATGATGATGTTATAGAAATATATTTTCAAGGGATTGAGAGAGGAGAATAGTGGTTTCAATGACTATATTCCTATTTGACAAACCCTTATTATATTATAATATAATTGGTAGGGAGATACAACAGGCGAAAATATGAAATGTTTCTGAAGATAAAGTTTGTTGCCGTACACAAGTAGGAATTTTCTGAACTGAAAATTCCGTATAATATAGTGGTGGTAGTGGATTTTGCCGATTTGGAATGCGAAGCATCGGCAAAATCAGTTACTGTTTGCGCAAGGCGTGAACAGTAATAAATGTTTCACGTGAAACATAAAATGAAGCTTGTACGATTTGCAAAAATGTTTCACGTGAAACATTTTTAATTTTATAGGGTAAATCAATAGGAAAATAAGAAAAATTGTGTTATACTAAGTTTCGCTAATGATCTGATTGTAAGATTATGAAGAATAAAATGATAGAGGAAATCGGCAAAACTGGTTAAAATAGGCTAACCAGACTGATATGTGAAACGATTATACGATAATAAAAATAGAGCTGACCTGCAGAAAGGATAGAGGTATGGGACGTATTATTGCAATTACAAATCAAAAGGGTGGTGTCGGAAAGACGACGACTGCAATCAATTTATCCGCCTGCCTGGCTGAAGCAGGGCAGAGAGTGTTGACTGTGGACTTTGATCCGCAGGGAAATACAACAAGTGGACTTGGATTGGAAAAAGGAAATATTGACAATACTGTATACGAACTGCTGATGGGGGAATGCACTGTGGATGAGTGTATCAATCCAAGTGTGCAGGAACGTCTGGACGTGATGCCGTCAGATGTGGACCTTGCCGGAGCAGAGATCGAGCTTCTCGATATGGAAGAAAAGGAGAGTATCCTCAAGAAAAATATGGAACTGTTAGACGGAAAGTATGATTTTATTATCATTGACTGTCCTCCGTCCCTGAACCTTCTTACGATCAACGCACTGACTGCGGCCAATACAGTTCTTGTCCCAATCCAGTGTGAATACTATGCACTGGAGGGATTAAGTCAGGTATTAAAAACGGTAAATCTTGTTCAGAAAAAGCTAAATCCGTCTTTGGAAGTAGAGGGTGTTGTTTTTACAATGTATGATTCCAGAACAAATCTGTCTTTGGAAGTTGTAGAAAACGTGAAAGAACACTTGAATGAAAATATTTATAAGACAATTATTCCGCGAAATGTCAGACTGGCTGAGGCGCCGAGCTACGGCATACCGATCAATCTCTATGACAGCCGATCATCAGGAGCGGAGAGCTACAGACTTTTAGCAGCGGAAGTCATCAGCAGAGGAGAAGAAATATAATGGCGAAGCGTGGATTAGGTAAAGGTTTAGGCGCGTTCTTCGGGGAAGAAGTCACAACTACGAAAGAGAACGCTGCAGAAAAAGCGAGCAGAAGTGAGAGAAAAGAGCGCCTGATGGTAAATCAGGGAACCACGAAAAATACGGAAAAAGATGGAACCGGGAAAAAGACGGATAGCAGTAAAACAGCAAAGACAGACATGAATGCTGAACCGATCGTTGTAGAAAAAGTAGTCGAAAAGATCGTCGAGAAACCGGTGGAAAAAATTGTTGAAAAGATCGTCGAGAAGCCGGTTGAGAAAATTGTCGAGAAAATCGTAGAAAAACCGGTCGAAAAGATCGTGGAAAAGCCGATAGAGCAGACATTGAAGCTCAACCTGATCGAACCAAACAGCGAGCAGCCGAGAAAAAATTTTGATGAGGAAAGCCTTCAGGAACTGGCAGATTCCATCAAACAATATGGAATCTTGCAGCCGCTGATTGTCCAGAAAAAGGGAAATCATTATGAGATCATCGCCGGTGAGCGTCGTTGGCGCGCGGCAAAACTTGCCGGAATCACAGATGTTCCTGTACTGATCCGTGAATATGATAAGCAGCAGACGATGGAGATCGCGTTGATTGAGAATGTACAGCGTGCTGACTTAAACCCAATCGAGGAAGCACAGGCATTCCAGCAACTGATTCAGGAGTTTCATCTCACGCAGGAGGAGATTGCAAATCGTGTATCCAAGAATCGTGCGACGATCACAAACAGCATGCGGCTTCTGAAACTTGATATTCGTGTGCAGGATATGCTGGCAGGTGGAAAGATTTCCAGCGGGCATGCGAGAGCACTTCTCGGACTTGAGGAAGGTGAACGCCAGTATCAGGTGGCTGAAAAGATCATCGAGGAAAAATTAAGCGTGCGTGACGTGGAAAAACTTGTCAAGATGATGAACCGTCCGCCGAAGGAAAAGAAACCGGAAAAGGGACCAGATATCGATCTCATCTACCGGCAGGTGGAAGACAAATTAAAGTCCATCATGGGTACGAAGGTCGTTATCAACCAGAAAGATAAAAATAAGGGAAGGATCGAGATCGAGTACTATTCCCAGGAAGAGTTAGAACGTCTGATCGAACTTATGGAGTCTTTAAGAGTGTAATAAATCAAACGAAAAGCACAGACACAAACGGAAGGACAGAAAACAGAATATGGAAAACAGTATGTTATACAGTATTCCCATTGATCCAATGGTACTGATCGTCGGATTTTCAATCCTGTCATTGGTATTATTGATTGTGGTGATCATTTGTATTGTAAAGCTCAATAAACTGTACCGAAGGTATGATATCTTCATGCGCGGAAAAGACGCGGAGACACTGGAAGATACGATCATGGACATCATGGATGAGATGGAGGAGCTGCAGGAAAAAGATCGCGCCAGCAAGGATGCGATGAAGCAGCTTTCCAGGCAGATCAAGTCCTCATTCCAGAAATTCGGATATGTTAAGTACAATGCGTTCAAGGGCATGGGCGGCAATCTAAGCTTTGTTATCGCAATGTTAGACAACAACAACAGTGGTTTCATACTGGATGTTGTTCACAGCCGTGAGGGTTGTTATATCTACTTAAAAGAGGTAGAGGAAGGTGCAACTGAGGTTCTCCTTGGCGGTGAGGAGCAGGAAGCGCTGGAGCAGGCGCTGGGCTATGTAAAACGTCCGACGATGGATGAGCGCCTCGCTATGAAGGAAAAGGCCGCAAACGGCAAGAAGAAAGAGTTAAAAGGCGGCTCAGGAGAGCAGGATATCGAGGTTCCGAGCAGCGAGCGCAAAAAGAGCGAGCGCATGAAGGAATTGAGAAAACGTCAGGCAGAGCGCCGTGAGAATGAGGAAAAACGTGTAAAAAAGTATGCTGACGCATACGATGTAGAAGAAGTTGAGATTGAGACAGACACCATCGAAAATTTTGATGCTCTGCCAGATGATCCCGACGGTGAGGATAATAAAGGAGATTATTGATCCATATGCATAAATTTTTACGTGCAGCTGGTTTCAGCATGTATACAAAGAAAAAAGATATTGAAAAACTGCTGGATTTGCTGGAACGGCAGCCGTCGATGACGCGATGTGTTCAGGTCGACGAGGAGAGCAATGTCTGCGAAATGCGCGCGGAAGTTGCTCCGGGGCTTGGAATCTCGATCATCGGAGAACTGAACGAAGAGGGAAATTTCGATCGGGAGTTCTACTTCCCATATCTGGAGAGCAATGTGATCGGATCTACGGAAGAGTGTTCCGTACAGAGACATACGGAGAAAGAGACGTACTCCGGCATGGTGGATGAGAATAAGGTCGGTATCACATTGATCTTCTACATCCAGAATTTTCTTGAATTCAGGGAAAGAATGTTGGATAAAGAACATCACTCCAAGATCGATTCCGTCTGCTTTTCCGGGATGTCCGTCGGTGGAAAGGTCCTTCTTCCGATCAAGAAGAGCCAGAAACAGATCCAGAAGGCAAAGGTTGCTGCGAAAAACCGCAACAGTCTGATTGAGGCCGCAAAAAATGGAGACGAGGACGCCATGGAGAGCTTGACCATCGAGGATATCGATCTTTACTCTCAGATTTCCAGAAGAGCCATGAAGGAGGATCTCTACTCTATTATAGACTCCTGCTTTATGCCTTGCGGTGTGGAATGCGACCAGTATTCCGTCATCGGAGAAATTCAAGAAGTTGAAAAAATCCGGAATATTTACACAAAAGAGGAAATTTACCGTATGAAGATCGAAAGTCACGATCTGGAGTTTGTAGTCTGCATCAACAGTAAAGACCTCTTAGGTGAACCACAGCCGGGCCGCCGTTTTAAGGGACAGATCTGGATGCAGGGCACTCTGAAGTTGGAAGACATTATAAGAAAACAGGGAATAAAATAGGTTATAAAATAAAAGCCATCACGACACAGAATCTCAGATTACGGATTGTGCGCGATGGCTTTTAGCTTTTCGTGTGAAGTGAAGCTTTGATGTCTTGACTTTCAGGGTGTTGTTTGTTAAGATATATAGCGTAGCTTTTTAAAGTTGCATGTTTCTGTGGCCTCGCCAGACGAAAGTGGTTGAGTTCATAAAGTTGGTCGCCGTGACCGAAAAGGCTGAAAAAGCCCGAAAATACGGCATTTGTTCCCATAGTTAAATGGATATAACAAGCGCCTCCTAAGCACTAGTTGAGGGTTCGATTCCCCCTGGGAACGTGCATTTTTTGCAGCAATGATCGTAAAAGTTCATTGTTGCTTTTTCTTTTTTCTGGTGCTCGTGAGCACCGAAAGAACACTTAAACGCAGATATCGAGCAACGAAATTTATTAACGGGCAACCAATGCAATAATTCAATCCTGGCACCGAACGGAGATAACTACAGCGTAGGATAAGGATTGGGGTGTCAATGAATGTAAATATGGTTTTCTTGCCTGAACAAAACAGGCCTGACGGATCTATCCGCTCAGATTAGATTAAGAATCTATTCTGGGCGGATTTTTTTCGTTACAGATATTTTGGAGGAGGATAGCTTATGGATCAAAAAACGGATGTAAGCCATCCGGATGAAAAAACTGAGTGAAGCCGGAAAGCTGACAGAAGCAGAAATAGAAGGGATTCTTGGAGAGGTCAAGAAGAAGGAAACTGACAGGGTGATATTTAAAAATGAGCAGTTATACCGTTTCTTCCCATCAACTTATACATCAGAAGCGGTCCAGGGTGATTCCGGACATGCACAGGCG